>CAYYMI010000028.1:0-32908 GCA_964472905.1 uncultured Hellea sp.
AATTAAATCGGATAAAATCTGGGCATCATCCAGAGCGTTTTCACACAGCCACGGGGTGATATATTGCAATTCTCACCATTTTTAAATTCTAATCCTGATGAGCTTGAAGCTGCCGTTAAAGGTATTATTCGCGCGATTGATACAGTTGAATAATCATGATCATCAAAGTCGATAAAAAACATTCGCCAGATCGCGATAAAATTGCACCCAAGAAACTTATTTCCGGTAGCGGGGAAACCTCTCTGTGGAATGCTTTTTCTGATCCTAGCGATCAATTCCATGTCGGGCATTGGATGAGCGATCCGTGTGAGATTAATGTGTCTTATACTGAAAACGAGCTCTGCGTGATTATTGAGAGGGATGCCGAGTTAACAGATGAATTCTACGCGGCGCAAAAGGTGGGTGCAGAGATGGAGGCCGAAGAGATTCATTGTAATGAGGTCTATGGGGTATTCTGGCCAATGACTCCAAAGGAGGTCAAACGGGTCAGGGAACAATCTATGTCCCGCCTGATTAACTTAAAAGCTACCGTCATTGCAAAACACCTAAACTCTGCACCTCGTAACGGGGCGCGGAGCCAAAGGTGCTGGATATTGCAGATCTATTCTAGTCTATCTTTATTCTAATCTATTCTGGAACGGGAAATCCGCGGTCACGCATGAGCGGGGCGATATCGGCGTCACGGCCTCTGAAAGCGCGGTAAGCCTCGGCGGGATTAACGGCGTTGCGCGGGGCAAAGAGATTATCGACAAGCTTCTTGGCCACGCCCGCATCATAAAAACCACCCGGCGCTTCTTTGAAGGCTTCGGCGGCGTCAGAGGTTAAAACATCGGCCCACATATAGCCGTAATAGCCCGCGGAGTAGCCTTCGCCTGAAAAGATGTGCCCGAAATGCGGGGAGCGGTGACGCATGACAATGGTCTCTGGCATGCCGAGCTCTTTAAGTGTGTCTTTCTCAAATTGGTCAGGATCAATGTCTTTGGGGTCCGTGGTGTGATAGCGCATATCGACAAGGGCCGAGGCGAGATATTCTGTGGTGGCAAAGCCTTGGTTAAAAGTCGCGGCGTCTTTGATTTTCTGACGCAGCTCTGCTGGCATAAGCTCGCCCGTTTCGTGATGGACAAGATATTTATCGACAACAGCGTCTGTGGACAGCCACCGTTCCAGCAGCTGTGATTGGAACTCTGTGTAATCGCGCACGCCGCCATTTAGGCTCGGATAGGCCACATTGGAGGAGAGGGCATGCAGCGCATGGCCAAATTCATGGAAGAATGTATTGGCGTCATCCCATGAAATCAAAACGGCCTCGCCGGGAGCGCCCTTGATGAAGTTAGAATTATTGGAGGAAAGAACTGTTTTTTTGCCGTCATAAGTCGTGTGCGATCGGTAACTTGTTGCCCATGCGCCTGAGCGTTTTCCGGGCCGGGCAAAAGGGTCGAGATACCAAAGCCCGACATGCTCGCCGCTTTGTTTGTGGGTCACTTCCCACACATTAACGTCGTCATGGAAAACGGGAACTTTACCTTTTTCAATTGGGGTAAAGCTGAAATTAAAAAGCTCTCCCGCGACATAGAACATCGCTTCGGTGAGTTTACCCAATTGCAGATATTGTTTTACTTCATCACTATCGAGGTCGTATTTATCTTGGCGGACTTTCTCTGCGTAGAAGCGGTAATCCCACGGCGCGATTTTAATATCCGCGCCTTCTTTATCGGCAATGGCTTGCATGTCCGCAACTTCTTCTTCGACGCGGGCAATGGCGGCGGGCCAAACCGCTTCCATAAGCTCGATCGCGCGCTCTGGTGCTTGAGCCATGCGGTCTTCGAGGCGCCACTGGGCATAATTGTCATAGCCGAGCAGGGCGACGCGCTCATCACGCAGCTTAAGGATTTCGGCGATGATGGCATTGTTATCATGCTTGTCGCCATTGTCTCCGCGCGAATAATAAGTCTCCCAGACTTTTTGGCGCAAATCCCGCTCGGTGGAATAGGTTAGGAAGGGCGACATAGAGGAGCGCGTATTGGTAATGGCATATTGTCCGTCTTTGCCATTGGCGGTGGCGGTTGCACCTGCTGCTTTGACAAAGCTTTCAGGCAGACCGCTGAGTTGGTCTTCGGTGATATAAAGGATATAACCTTCCTCATCGGCCAGCACATTATTGGCAAAGTCTGTGTGCAATTTTGAGAGGCGTTTATTGATCGCGGCATAGCGCTTTTTATCCTCGGTATTGAGAGTCGCCCCGTTTCTCGCGTAGCCATCATAGGTTAGCTGGATAAGGCGCTGTTGATCGGGGCGCATATCTTTGACATTCGGATTATCATGCACGGCCTTGATACGGTCAAAGAGGCCTTGGTTTTGAGTGATTTTGGAACTGAATTCTGAGAGCTTGGGATTGACCTGTGCTTGAATTTTTCGAAATTCTGGGGAGTTCATATTTGACCGCCAAATCCCCCAATAGGGGAAAGCACGGTCAAGCTCTGCGCCTGATTTTTCAAGGGCGAGAATGGTATTTTCAAATGTAGCGGCATCGGGGTTGGCAACGATGGCGTCTATTTCTTTCAGGTTTTTCTCTATGCCCCAATCCATTGCGGGCAACACCGCGTCCAATGACATCTTGTCAAACGCGGGCGTGCCGCCATAAGGCCCCGTCCATTCGGCGAGGAGGACATTATCGATGGCGGGCATCTCTACAGCGGGTAACTCTATTTTTGTATCGGTCATAATTTTTGTCCCATCGTAGGCTGGCTGTGAACAGGCTATAAGTGAAAGCGCTAAAAGACTGGACGCCGTAAGAAAAATTGACCGCATAAGATATTCCTTGAATGTTTTTAGACTAAACTAGCGTTTAAATCAGAAAATTAAAAGCATGCCATTTTGACTTTCATAAAATAACTTACCTTTTGACCGCAACACAATTGGCAATACTCTCCATTGCATTTCTCAGTGTTCCCGCCTAACTCCCCGCTATGTCAGATTTTCATCCCCTTTCAGGCCTTGGACAAATTGCAGGCGATTATGATGTGCTCTTCTGTGATATATGGGGTGTTGTACATAATGGGAAAGAGGGATATCGCGCGGCGACAGAAGCGTTGGAGCTTTTTCGCTCTGATCATGGTCCCGTCATATTGATATCAAATTCGCCTAAGCCCAGCGTGTCTATTCCCCATAGTTTTTCGCAAATTGGCGTTCATGGAGAGTTCTACGATGCCATTGTGACGTCAGGGGACGCAACAATAGATGAGCTTGCCCGCCGTGCGCCGGGGCCTGCGTTTAAATTAGGGCCAGAGCGGGATGATGTTCTTTATGAAAATCTCGAACTTCATTTCTCTGACCTTGACGAGGCAACCTTTATTTCCTGCACGGGGATGTTTGATGATGACGATCATCCAGATGATTATGTTAAACTTTTAACCGAAGCGCGAGATGGAGGATTACCTTTTATATGCGCTAATCCAGATGTGAAAGTTAGGGTTGGCGGGAAAATCGTTTATTGCGGCGGCGCGTTAGCGCAGCTTTATCAAAAACTAGGCGGAGAGGTTATCTTTGCTGGTAAACCTCACGCGCCGATCTACCGCCTTGCCCGTGCGTGGACAGAGGAAATGCTTGGATATCTGCCGCCTAATGACCGTATGCTCTGTATTGGTGATAATATTTTCACCGATTTACTCGGCGCTCAGGAACAAGATTTAGACTGTCTCTTTATTCAAGATGGTCTGTACGGGGACACGACACAAAAATTTAAACAATTACTCCAAGATAACGGCATTACTGCTCGTTATATGGCGTCTGAATTGTCTTGGTAATCAGCATCTATTTTGCTAGGCAGTTTCAATGAGCGAAAACATAAAGTATTATCTAGAAGATTTAGAAGTCGGGATGAAGGCAACGACGACCTCGACCATCACGGGGGAAATGATTGATACCTTCGCGGATATAACGGGGGATCATAACCCAATACATGTTGATGCAGAATTTGCTGCGACGACACAATTTGGTCAACGCATAGCGCATGGCGCCCTATCAGCGTCATTTATTTCAGCTGTTCTCGGCAATGATTTACCTGGCCCTGGCGCCGTATTCATTGAACTTAATCTACGGTTTCGTAAACCCGCATTTATTGGAGATGAAGTCACGGCCGTTGCGGAAGTGGCAGAGATTAATCAACGCAATGGCCGCGTCAAAATGAAGTGTTATTGTGAAGTTGATGGTAAAAAAATATGCCGCGGCGATGCTGGCGTCATGGTCAAAAAGAGACCTGCAAGTTAGTCGGAGCTTTTCGTGAAAACGTTGCTGACTTATTCTGGCTTATCAAAAGAGGATAAAGGTGCTGTCATTGCTTTAGGCAATTTCGATGGGCTTCATCGCGGACATCAAGCGGTAATTTCTGAGGCTAAGTCTATCGCCGATGGGTTGGGTGCGCCTCTGGGGATCGGTCTTTTTAGGCCGCATCCGCGTAAGTTTTTTAAACCCGATACGCCTCCTTTTCGGTTGATGAGCCCCGTTGTGCGCGCCGCCATTATGTCAGAGCTTGGCGTGGACAGGCTCTATGAAATTCCCTTCGATAATAAGTTGCGCGAAATGGATGATGTTGAGTTCGTCGAAGAGGTTCTACATAAAGGTCTTGGCATAAAACATGTTGTCGTCGGCGATGATTATGGCTTTGGTAAAAACCGGTGCGGAAATGTGGAAAGCCTGACTCGCCTTTGCGATGAGCGGGATATTGGCGTGACCGCCATGAAACCCGTTGGGCTCCATAAGCTTTATGGCAAATATGGGAGTACGGAAATTCGCCAAGCCTTAAGACAGGGAGATGTGTTTCATGCCGCGCATATGCTGTCCCGCCCTTGGATTGTTGATGGTATTGTCCAAAAAGGGCAACAGCGCGGACGCACGATAAATTTTCCTACGGCTAACCTAGAATTTGGCGATCTTGTGCGGCCTAAATTTGGCGTTTATTGTGTTGAAGTTAAATTGCCCAACTCCGCAACATGGCTTCCGGCAATTGCCAATACAGGTAGTCGGCCGACTGTTGGCGGAGACAAGGCACGGCTAGAAGTGCACATTTTTAACTTTGATCAAGATATTTACGGACAACACATAGAGGTACGGTTTAGGAGCTTTATTCGCGGCGAACAAAAATTTGAAAGTTTTGACGCCCTTAAAGATCAAATTACAAATGATTGCGAAGGTGCCAAAACGCTTTTCGGCATATAGCGCTTTAGTTGCCTTTATAGACAACGCCGCCCTTCATAACAAAATCTACGTCGAGTAATTCTTCAATATCTTTGAGAGGGTCTCCGTCTACTCCAATAAGGTCGGCATATTTGTCTTTCTCTAAAGTACCAATCATATCGTTAAGACCAATATGTTTGGCAGCAACCGTTGTCGCCGACTCGATGGCTTCCATTTCTGACATCCCGCCAGCGATGAGGTACTTAAATTCTTGTGCATTATCGCCATGTTTGGATACGCCTGTATCCGTTCCAAAGGCGATATTGATACCGTTCTCATAGGCAATACGCATCATGTCTTGCATTTGTGGGCCGACTTCGAGGGCTTTTTTTGCAGAGTTAGGCGGTAGCCAATCTGAATTAGTCGCCCAATCCACAACCGTCATGCCCGCAAGAACAGTTGGCACGAGTGTCGCGTCATATTTTTTGAATAGGGTCGCAGTTCCCGCGTCCAGATAAGTGCCGTGTTCAATAGATTGGACGCCCGCTTTTAGAGCGGATTCGATACCAGTTTTACCATGGGCATGGGCGGTGACTTTGCGGCCCATTTTTGTGGCGGCTTCGACAATAGCCTCAAGTTCATCAGTAAAAAATTGCTGTCCCGTGCCCGCATTGGTGTTAGATAATACACCGCCTGTCGCAGTTATTTTAATGACATCGGCGCCGTTCTTGACGGCTTGACGAACCGCGCGGCGACATTGAGCGGGGCCGTCGCAAAGTGTCTCAGATTGCATATGCGGGATGAGTTCATCCTTAAATCCATGCGTGTCGCCATGACCGCCCGTAATGGATATAGCGCTGCCTGCGGCTTGGATATGAGGGCCTGATATTATGCCAGAATTAATCGCGCGTTTGAGAGCGAAAATTTCTTTCGGCCCTCCAACATCTTGTACGGCTGTGAAGCCAGCCATAAGTGTTGTCTTGGCATGTTTAGCAGCTTGAAAAGCGACATCCCCTGGCTCGAGTAAGACGCCGTCCCAACGCGATGAAGGGCTCCATTCTCCGCGCAGATGCACATGGCTATCAATGAGTCCCGGGAGGAAAAACATATCACGTTTGTCAATAATGGTGGCTTCATCATCTTCGATAAAACCGGCTTCAATCCCGACAATTTTGCCGTCATGAATAATGATGGTTTGTTTTGTTTTTGGGGCCTTACCAGGAATATCTAAAACTTTCCCTGCATATATAAGTGTAAAGTCCTCATGACTGTCATGGGTGTCATCATGTCCGGATGCAGATAAAGCTGACAGCGTTAGGGCAATTGCGGCGCCGGCCAATAGTAGTTTACGCATGCGATCTCTCCATATTATTTTTTTAGAGCATGATGCGCAATATCTCTTCGGCAAAATCCTCCAGGCCATTTTATGGCTTCATCAATGGCTTCATACGCTTTTGCGACAGCATCTTCCAATGAACTCGCCTGTGCGGTGATATTCAAAACACGACCACCCGCGGCGCATATAGCATTTTTGTCGTTCATTTTGGTTCCAGCATGGAACACAACAACGCCGTCCATGTCGTTGGCCACGTCAATACCTTTGATCATAGAGCCTTTTCTATATTTCCCTGGATAGCCTTGTGAGGCCAAAACAACATTGACAACGGGATCGTCAAACCAAGCAGGCGGCGTTAACTTGTCGAGATCGCCTGCTTCTGCGGCAATGAATATCTCCATCAAGTCAGACTGAAGTCGCCGCATAAGTACCTGACATTCAGGATCACCGAAGCGGGCATTATATTCGATGAGCTTAGGCCCTTCTGAGGTCATCATAAGGCCTGCAAATAAGACGCCCACAAAAGGGTGTCCGTCCTTGGCCATACCGTGAATAGTCGGCTGAATTATTTTATCCATAACGATAGACAGAGCGTCTTCAGTGAAGACGGGTGCAGGCGAGTAGGCGCCCATACCGCCCGTATTCGGGCCATTATCACCATCATAGGCACGTTTATGGTCTTGCGCGCCTATAAGAGGAAGCGCTGTGACGCCGTCAGAAATAGCGAAAAAGCTTACTTCTTGACCGCTCATAAATTCTTCGATGACGACTTTGGTCGAAGCCTCACCGAACTTACCAGAGAAAAATTCTTCGAGTTCTTTTTCAGCTTCCTTTTTGGTTTCAGGCAGAACAACGCCTTTACCCGCAGCAAGACCGTCGGCTTTCAAAACATAAGGCGGTTTCATTGTTTTGAGAAAGGCTTTGGCTTCTTTTAGCTCGGTGAAAACGCCATATGCTGCGGTTGGAATATTATACCGCGTACAGAGGTCTTTGGTGAAAGCTTTAGAGGATTCGAGCTGCGCTGCTGCCTCTGTCGGCCCGAAGACTTTAACGTCCATATCTTGCAGGGCGTCAACTAACCCTAGGGCCAAAGGCTGTTCGGGGCCTACCACGACGAAATCAAAACCTCCGCTTTGGACAAGGGCGAGAATGCCGATAATGTCATCTGCTGCGATGGGCGCGATGCTGGTGACTTGTGCAATGCCTGCATTGCCTGGTGCGCAAACAAGTTCTGTGACCAGTTCACTTTGATCTAATTTCCACGCTAAGGCATGTTCGCGTCCGCCAGAGCCGATAAGAAGAACTTTCATGTTTAATCCGTAATTCTGTTTCCGTTGCGCGGCTTTTAGGCTATAAGTCCTCACGAATCCAACGAAAGAAATCTGAAATTATCGTGTCAGACGCTATTTCAAATACGCCCGAATATACGGTCTCTGAACTTGCCTTCTCGCTAAAGCGTACGGTTGAGGAAACCTTTGGACATGTTCGCGTGCGCGGTGAACTCGGGCGCGTTACCGTGGCGAAGTCGGGTCATTGCTATCTTGATATCAAAGACGATAAGGCGGTGATTAATTCGATTATCTGGAAAGGCGTGATGGGGCGCCTGTCTATGCGGCCCGAAGAAGGCATGGAAGTTGTTTGCGAAGGCAAACTCTCCACCTATCCGGGGCGGTCCAATTATCAGCTCATTATTGAAAAAATGGAATTGGCGGGCGCAGGCGCGCTCATGGCCTTATTTGAAAAGCGTAAGAAAATGTTCGCCGCCGAAGGCTTGTTCGAGGCGGAGCGCAAACGTGAATTGCCCTTCATGCCGAAAACCATCGGCGTTGTGACTTCGCCAACAGGTGCTGTCATTCGCGATATTTTGCATCGCATCATGGACCGCTTTCCGGTGCATGTGATTGTCTGGCCTGTTCTAGTTCAGGGTGATAAAGCAGCGGATCAGATCTCAGCCGCGATAACGGGGTTTAATCACGGCGAAGGATTTCCGCGTCCAGACCTTTTAATTGTCGCGCGGGGCGGTGGATCGATGGAGGATCTCTGGTGCTTTAACGAAGAAAATGTCGTGCGGGCAGCCGCCAATTCTAAAATCCCGCTGATTTCCGCCATTGGGCATGAAACAGATTGGACCTTAATTGATTTTGTCGTTGATTACCGCGCCCCGACTCCGACGGGGGCGGGGGAGAAAGCTGTGCCTGTACAGGAGGATTGGCTGGAAACGATAACTGATTATGGTTTGCGTTTGTCACGCGGGCTAAAGCGGAACCTCAATGAGAAAAAGACGGCCCTTTCAGCGGCTCGATTGCCTAGGCTTGAAGGCGTTGTTGCAGCGCCGCGTCAAAGGCTCGATTTAGCTGTCGCGCGACTACCGCGCGTTGACCGCTTATTTGCGCCCGCAGCTCAAAAACTGGCAGCGCAAAAATTGCCTGATCCTCGGCGTCTTATTGAAATGAAAATGGCGCATCTCAATGGTCTACGTCTTCGGCCCGATTCAATACGGGCCAATATTGAGGGTAAGCGGCGTATATTGCAGCAAGAAACAAGAACGGCGAATTCAGCTATTCAAAACACATTGCAAAAACAGAGCGACCGCCTATCCCGTGCCGCGAAACTTTTAGATGCCTATAGCTATCAAGGCGTGCTTGAGCGCGGATATGCCTTAGTTCAGAAAGAAGGCAGCGAGGTTGTACGTTCGAAAGACGGTGTTCAGGCGGGTGAGGGCGTCACGCTAACCTTTGCGGATGGTAAGCGGGGGGCCGTTATTGACGGTCAAGTGGTTAAGCCAAAGCCTAAGAAATTTGTGAAAAAACCATCGTCTGCACCACAGGGCGATTTATTCTAATTTTGTCACACCGACGCGAGCTTCCGCTCGCCCGGTGCCTATATCTGGATATTTCAACAAAAAGCGACATCTCGTTAAGTAGAAACATCAAGACATGGGCACCGGGCATCTATTTCATAGATGCGGCGGTGAGACGAATTAATATTTGACTGAAAACCCTGCTTCACATTTTTATCAACCCGCGTTAGACCGCTTTTATGAATTCATTCTTTAAAGGTACAGGCGAGGCCATAGTCCATTACGGGGCATCGGATTTCACCATTATGGAAGGCGGGGCCTATGTGCTCTGCGCCAGTACAGGTCAGAAAATACCCCTCGAAATGCTGCGCTATTGGAACGAAGAACGGCAAGAAGCTTATAAGGACGCCGCTGCGAGCTTGGTAGCGTGGAAAAAGGCAAATGCATGATGCGCTGGGTTGTTAACCTAACGCTAGCTTTTGCTATTTCAGGGTCTGCTTGTGCGCAAGAGGCATTTCAATCCGAACCCACAGAAGCTGAAATTAAACAAACTCAAGAGTTTGTTGAGCGCCTACGTAAAATAGACCCTGCACTAAATGGAGCTAGCGACGAATGCGTAAATGCCTTTCTGAATAATCGAGCAAAGCGGCTGAGGCAGGCTTTTGGAAATGAGAAAGGGACACCAGATAAAATATCTACGAAAGATGTTGTAGCAAGACTTCCAGAATGTAACACTAGATCTAAGCAAGCAAGCACTTTCCAAACCCCTAAAGTTGCTTTGCTTTGTACTGGCGTAGCCCAACAAGGCGGAGCGGTTCTTTGCCAAACAACGCCAAATGCTAAGGTCAAAGTTGCTCGGTCTGAAAAAGACTTTTATTTCGAAAATGCGAATGAAGATGGTCTCATCATTATTGGGTTTGACCGTAATGAGAAAAGCAACTTTGTGGAAGTTGCAGGAAATCGTGTAAGCTTTGATTTGAAACCCCGTGACTACGACACTTCTCGCATTGACGGCCTACCGCCCTCACAAGTCTCGACCTTTAGCGAGGCGCAACTTAAGCGTATTCGTAGTTCATCGGCGCGTAAGAAAGTTGGGTTTAGCTCCCGTGCCCAGGAGCTGGGCTTTAAGAACGGCTTTATATCGCCGATTAAAGAATTTCGTAAAACCACTAATTTCGGCGCGCAGCGTATTCTCAACGGGGAGCCAAAAAAGCCGCATTACGGGGTTGATATGGCCGCGCCTGTCGGCACGCCCATTTATGCACCTGCTGATGGTATTGTCAGTCTTGCTGATGATGATTTGTATTTTGAAGGGGCGATGGTTTTGCTCGATCACGGTCAAGGCCTGATATCCATGTATCTGCACGTTAATGAGATTACTGTGGAAAATGGACAGCGTGTAAAGCAGGGTGAGCAGATTGCTACAGTTGGGTCAAAAGGCCGCTCAACAGGGCCGCATTTATGCTGGCGTTTGAAATGGCGTAACCGTAATCTAGACCCTGAATTACTCACGGAGTGGCCGCAAGACGGCTAGAGAAAGATGGCTAAAGCAGGAAAAGACTGTCAAACCATGGCTGAGGTTCGCGAAGGCGTTGACGCGCTTGACCGAGAGCTTGTGGCTATATTGGTACGTCGCCAAGCCTATATGAGCGCCGCAGCCCGTATCAAACAAGACAGAGGGGCTGTTCACGATGACGCCCGTATCGAAGAAGTCGTTGCAAATGTCCTTACTGAGGCCCATAAGCAAGGTTTGTCTGAAAATATCGCAGAACCCGTCTGGCGCAAACTCATTGAACGCTGCATAGCCTTCGAATTTGGCGAATGGGACGCGCAACGCGCGGCTAATAAGCAGTCCGCTTAATCTTTCTTATATAAAGCTTTCGGCCAACGCCGATGCACCCAGAACCATTGCGCCGGATTTTCGCGAATGCGGTCTTCAATGAATTGGTTGACGTTTATCACGCCGTTTAAAACATCTGTCTCACGGTTTCCCGTATTGTTTATTTCGATAGGGTCATAAAAGGTGACTAAAAAGTTTGATCTGTCCCTGACAACCACCATCGGGAGAAGCGGTCTTCCGGTTTTTAAGGCCAGGCGCGTCGCGCCTTGTGCGGTCATGGCGTCTTCCCCAAAAAAGGGTACGCTTATGCCAGTGTTAAATTTTTGATCATTTAAAATGGCAATACTCTCGCCCTTTTTAAGGGTTTCTAAAAGTTCCCGCCCGCCTTTATGTGTTGATTTTTGAATTAAGAATTTTGTCCCATATTTTTCGCGTTGGCGGCGAACCCTCGCATCAATAAAAGGGTTGTTTATTTTACGATAGGTTATACGCACCGGCCGTCCCGATTGAGTTAAAACCGTCGCCATGATTTCCCAATTCGCAAAATGACCCGAAATTAGAATTGCGGGAGTATTTTTTTCAAAAATATCAAGACCTCGGATTGTCACTTTCGAACTATCGTCAAACGCTTTAACCCTGTGAGTTATAGGAAATTCAGCAAATGTTCGGCCTGTATTATCCCATTGTGCTTTGAGTAAAGATTTGATTTCAGTTTCAGATTTTTCTGGAAAGGCTATTTTTAGTCCGGTTCTAGCGATTTCGTGCTTACGTGTCAGAGGCCCAATGCACCTTAATAACCATCCTCCAAAAGCTGATATAGCGGCAAAGGGAAAAAGGTTTAAAATCAGGCTCAATATATCATAAGCGAGAGCTTCCGCCCGCCAGGCTAGTTTTTGACCGAAGCCTTTTTTTGGGTGGGTCATTTTTTGGGTTTAGCTTGTTCGATAATCGGGTGAAGTAAACGTCTTAAGGTCAACTCATCTTCGAACACAACTGAAACAGGCCAGCTATGAACCCCTTTTCGGTAGCCTTTAGGAAGCCTGACATGGTCTTTTTCCGTGGTTATCAATGAGGCTTCATATTCCGAAGCCAAGAGAAACAGGCTTTCAATGTCTTCATCTTTATATTTGTAATGATCGGCATAAGGCATTTCTTCGACGATATCTCCGCCATGGCGGCGTAGGCTATCGAAAAACTTATTCGGACGTCCTATGCCGGCAAAAGCATAGAGTTTCCCTTTGGGGGGTGTGCTGGACGGCGCCAAATAAGCAGGAATAACGATTTGTCCTTTTAGCTGCTGTGTTAAATGCTCATCAATGTCGTAATCCGGCGAAGGCTTCATCAGGATGACAGCATCTGCCCTCTCCAGAGAGGGAACTAATTTTTCCCGCAAGGGGCCCGCAGGGAAAACACAGCCATTGCCAAATCCCATCTCGGCATCAACAACAAGGAATGTTAATGTCTTTTCAAGCTGCGGGTTTTGATGGCCATCATCCATGACAATAATTTTTGCGCCGCGGCTGCGGGCGGCGCGAGCACCGTCATCACGTCCAGCGCTCACCCAGACAGGGGCATGCCTAGCAAGCAATAAAGGCTCATCACCGACATCTGCGGCTGTATGGTTTTTGTGAACAGGCATAGGACCTTTTTCCTGTCCGCCATAACCACGCGTTAGGCCGACAGCTTCAATGCCGAGGCGGCGTAGGCTTTTAAGCAGATATATCACGACAGGCGTTTTTCCAGTTCCGCCCAATGTTGCATTACCGATGCATATAACGGGGAGGCCAACATCATAGCTTTCTGTTGTTTTTATACGCCTTGCTGCGGCCCATCCATATACCCAGCTTATAGGTGAAAGCAGGGCCCGTATCATTGGAGCTGCGTCACGACCTTCTCTGTGATTCCAAAATTCAGGTGGTCTCATGACGCTGTCTCTGAAGGCGGTAATATAGGTAATATCTTTTCCCAGAGGTGATCGAGGACAGCCTCGCGGCTTATCGCAAAATCATAGGCGCGGTTTTGCATCTTCATGCGGTTTTCAGGATTCGATAATAATGCGTTCACAGCTTTGCCTACCATATTGGGAGCCAAGATACGCTGCGCGGCGTCAAATGCAAACATTTGCATGTAACTATCTGCAAAACTTGCAATATGCCCACCTGTGAGGACAGCATTTTTAAACCGTGCGGGCTCAAGTGGGTTATGACCCATAAGGCCTTTGACAAGAGAGCCGCAGACAAAACTGACATCAGATAATGAATAAGCGAGGCCCATCTCTCCTATGGTGTCAAAAAGCAAAATAGAGGTTGATTCAGTTATTGGGGAGTTTTCTGATCGCATGACATAATTCATGCCCGATAATATTGGCCTGACCTCGTCTCTGCGATTGGGGTGTCTCAGGGCGAGAATTAAGAGGGTGTCTGGGTGTTTTTTCAAAATGTCTTTATGGGCGGTGATGATTATCTCTTCCTCGCCTTTATGTGTACTGGCAGCGCACCAGACGGGACGATTGTTGATCTGCGTCTGAAGTTTTTCGAGCTCAATTTGACTCACCGGTAATTTTGGGGCGGCATCCTTCAAGTTACCAGCCTGTTCAATTTCGGTATCCAATAACCATGAAAGCCCATTGGCTGTATTCACATTTGCGGGAAGGATAACATCGAAAGCGCCGAATAAGGTTTTGGCCGTGGCTTTTCGTTTGGCCCAACCTTGGATAGATTTTTCCGACATGCGTGCATTGATCAGGGCCATGGGAATATTGCGGGCTTTGGTGTGAGTAATCAGGTTTGGCCAAATCTCTGATTCCGCCCAAAAGGCAGCATCTGGCTTCCAATGATCCAAAAAAGCCTCAACAGCTTTTGGTGTATCAAGCGGCACATATTGGTGGATAGCGCGTTCGGGCAGTCGCTCTGTCATCAAATTTGCCGAGGTAACTGTTCCGCTTGTGACCAAAAGATGGGCAGCTGGATAGTGTTCTAATAACTTCTTGATAAGCGGGAAAAGCATTGTCGTTTCGCCAACGCTCGCGCCATGCATCCAGAAAAGTTGACCTTGCGGTCGAGCGGTTGTGGTTCTTCCGAAACGTTCACCTTGCCGAGCGGGGTCTTCTTTGCCTTTAAGGGTGCGTCTTTTAATCCATAACGGCAATAAAGGCGCTAGAATTCGAGTAAGGCCAGAATAGGCGCGTATTAATTCTGTCCCGCTCATGTGGTTTTCGGCTCAATAGGGGCGTGGCCTAATGAACGATCAGCATCGGCTAAAAATATATTCATTTCTGATTCGATACGTTGACGTATGTGTTCAATATCTCTGTCATCAGCAGTGTTCTTAATCGTCACGGGCGTACCCCAGATGATTTTGCCTTTACCAAAGGGCAGGGGCAAGACCAACTGATCCCATGTGTTAAAAACCTTTCGATTTTTAATGGCGAAGGTGCAGGGCATTAAAGGTACGCCCGTCAGCTTGGCTAATCGTAAAGGGCCGTCCCCAAGGCGCTGTCTAGGGCCACGCGGTCCATCGGGTGTAACAACGATACAGCCATTATTTTCTAAAGCAGTGACAATATCTATACTGGCCTTAGCTCCGCCTTTTGCTTTTGCCACAGTTTTACCTTTAGCGGCCTTACGCGTTGAACCGCGTATGGTTTTCAAGCCTAAAAAGTGACTGGCATGGGCCACGATATTGCCTTCGCGCGAGCGCGATATCAAAACATAGGGAAGCTGGTATTGTTTCTTCCAAGCCGAGGTTAACATCATAAAGCGGGAGTGCCACACCAATGCGATAACACCTTTGCCGCCGTCTATAATGTCCGTTACTTGCTCAGCGCGTTCAACTTCCCAGCGGGTCGTATATTTCACAAAGGTCATATAGGCGGCCACGAGCCATCCTAGAAAAATTTGTACGGCATTTGACCGCATGAAGCGTTTGAACACTTGCGGCCTCCCTGTTATGCGTTGCCGAGTAATGGACATAGGACAGATGGCGTTAGACCTCAACAACCCAGCTGATAGAAAGCAAGCTTATCGTGACCTCACATGGGGGGATCATGGGTTTTTGCGTCTTCGTTTTGCTAATCATCATGATATTGGCGGTGGGATGTACCGTGAAAATCAACCTTCGCCCAAGCGGATCGCCGAGTGGGCCAAGATGGGGTTCAAAACGAATATTAATTTACGCGGTGAAAGCCCTAAAGGGTTTTACTTATTAGAGAAAGAAGCTTGCGAGGCGCATGGTATTACGATGGTCGACTTTCGGGTCTATAGCCGCGATACACATACGCCTGAGAAAATTAAGGCAGCAAAAGAGTTATTCGAGTCCATTGAATACCCAGCTGTCATGCACTGTAAATCCGGGGCTGACCGCACGGGAATTATGGGGGTTTTATACCGTCATTTTCATATGGGCGACACGATCGAGCAGGCGATGGAACAACTCAGTTTTAAATATTTACATGTTAAAGAAGGCAAGACAGGCATGCTCGACTTCTTTTTTAAGGATTATCTTAAATATGCCGCGGAGAATGATATCGAATTTATAGATTGGGTTGAAACGGTTTATGACCCGGCTGATGTAAAGGCTCGGTTTATGGATCAATGGTCAGGCAATCCGATCACAGAGATATTACGGCGGGAATAGTTAGCTCTGTAATTTTTTCAGCTTGGCGTAAATACTGCCGCGTTTTCTTTTTAAAGACTTATGCGTGCCGCTTTCCATGACTTTCCCATCTTCCAAGACATAAATGCGATCCGCTTTTTCGACAGTGCTTAGTTTATGAGCAATGACGATTGTGGTACGGCCATTTGAAAGCCGCTCAAGCGCCGTTTGAACTTTTGCTTCGGACTCGGCGTCGAGGGCCGAGGTCGCTTCATCCAGCAAGAGAATAGGCGCGTCCCTTAGAATAGCGCGGGCGATTGAAAGACGCTGTTTTTGACCGCCGGATAATCCCTCACCGTCTTCACCTAAGATTGTGTCATAAGCCTTTGGGAGCGCCGTGATAAAGTCATGGGCATCGGCCGCTTTAGCAGCGGCGATAATTTCATCACGCGGAGCGTTTGAATCTCCAAAGCCGATATTATTGGCGACACTATCATTAAACAAGGTCACGTCCTGAGAGACCAGCGCCACGGAGCTGCGCAATGAGTCCAAGGTTAATGTTCTTATATCAATATCGTCGATGAGAACTTGGCCAGCACTGACATCGTAAAGCCTTGGGATAAGATTGATGATCGTGGATTTACCCCCGCCGGACGCCCCGACCAAGGCAATCGTTTCGCCGGGTTTAGCCTCAAGGTTTACACCGTTTAAGGCCTCGGTTCCGTCAGGATAGATAAATCTAACATTTTCCAATGTCACATGGCCATTTGATTTAGTTAATACAACGGCATCATCGCTCTCCGTAATCATAGGCTGTTCATCAATCACATTGAAAATACGGGTCAAAGCCGCAAGGCCTTCTTGAATAACATTATTAAGTGTGCCGAGCGCCCGAAGTTTGGGGGAGAGAATAAACAGGCCTGTTAAGACGGCCCCGATAGAGCCTGCCGTTGCCGTATTATTCGTGACTTGATAGACACCAAATATGACGACGCCAGCTATGGCAAGCCCGCCCAATATTTCAAGGATAGGATCAACACGGGCTTGTTCAGTAACAAGCTTCATAAAAAGGCGAATACGTTCATCGAAACTTTTGCCCAGGCGTTTATTTTCACTGTTCTCTAATCCATAGGCTTTCACCATTCGGGCCCCTGTAAAGCTTTCTTTCAGCTCTGATGTAATGGTTCCGACATGGGCTTGAACATCTTTGGCGTTACCACGCATGCGCTGTGAAATTGCGATGATTGGCCAAAAGGCAAGAAGGAAGATGGTCATGACAAGGGATAATTGCCAGTTCTGATACAGCATTGCGGCAATGGTGAAGATAACGGTGAGCAGAGCGGCGACTAAATTTGATATCGTCCGTATAAGCGCGTTAGAAATTACTGTGACATCATTGGTAAATTTGGAGATGAGATTGCCGGTTGGCTCTTTTGAAAAGCTCGCATAGTCGCGGTCATGGGTTGCTTTAAACATTTGCTTTTGCATTTTACCTACAGCGTTTAGCGCGATGGAATTTGAGAGAATACGCTGCACATAATTTGAGATGCCCGATAAGGCAGTGATACCTAACAGGATGGGGAGTATGGCAAAAGCATATCGTTTGGCATTTGCCGCCGCGTCGGCGTTTTTAGAAAGAGTATTAGCTTCATCGACAATATGACCAACAACGAATGTGTAGGCCGCAGTCGCAATAGCAAGTAGCGCCATAAAGAAAATAGCCGCAAAGAGTTTTCCTTTTTGCGGCCATATATATGTGCGCCAAAGGCGCTTTATTCTTTGACGGTCATTGGTGCTGAATTGAGCGGATTTAGCCAATGAAGCCGTCTTTGTCGGGGTCGATCAACTCGTGAGCGTGGAGAACGAAATATCTCATATGCGCATTATCAACGGTGCGCTGCGCGGCTGATTTCCACGCTTCTCTGGCGTCTTCAAAAGATCCATATGCGCCTATAAAATCAACCTCTTCAAGGTTTTTAAATTCGGTCTTGTTCGGGTCGATAAGTTCTCCGCCAATAACAAGGTGGAGGAGTTGCATATTTTCTTCGGTGCGGTCAGACATAGTAGTTCCCATAAATCCAAAATCTTTTATCTTGTCAGGGCTCTTTTCAAATTGAGCAATGACAGGACTCACGCGCGCTAATAACAAAGCATGAAGCTTCGGGCCAGCACAAATCACGCCTAATCCACTTGTTGTAGGGCCATCATATGATGGCGTTTGGCCATGCAGATTTGTGACAATGGCGCCAGATTCTGTTGCGATAAGCTGCGCGGCGGCTAAGTCCCAATCTGATTTAGGCGTAAAAGCCACGGTGGCGTCAGCTTGGTCACTGGCGACAAGCGCCATACGATAAGCCATAGAATTAGCGATGCGGCATGTCATATCAGGCCATCCTAACCGACGAAATTTTCGAGGATAGCCGACCATTCGGATGCCTTCTAGCTTGTCCGTGTCTGGTGATGTTAGGGGTTTGCCATTTAATTTGGCCCCGCCGCCAAGATAAGCCTCAAATAATTCTTCACTTAGCGGATTAAAGAGAGCCCCCGCTATGGATTTACCCTCTTCTATGATTGCAACAGAGACAGCGAAATTAGGAGTTCTATCAATGAAAGCTCGTGTTCCGTCTATAGGATCAACAACAAAGCTTCTCGGGCAGGCATGCCGGGAATGATCATCCTTCGTTTCTTCTGAAAGCCAGCCATAATCCGGCCGCGCAGTGCGTAGAACATCGGCGAGATAATCATTTACGGCTATATCGGCATCTGTGACAGGCGAGTCGTTGGATTTATCCCAGACTTTTGAATCGTTATCGTCAAAAGCTTGTTTCGCAATTGCTCCCGCATCTCTGACAGCTTTGGAAATAAGCTCCAAATCTTCGATATAGGACACGCAATTATTCTTAGCTTCCGGCAATTGTAATACCTTCGCATAATAAGCTAGGCGCCACCGTAGACTTATCGAATATGAGATCGTTGGCCGGAATAAGTGTTTTATATATTTCGAGTAAATTTCCGGCGATTGTTATTTCGCTGACGGGATGTGCGCGTTGTCCGTTTTCTATCTTAAACCCTGCAACGCCGACCGAATAATCACCTGTATTGGAATTAAGTGATGGCCCAAACATTTCCGTAATTAAAAGGCCTTCATTCATATCCCGCATTAAATCTTCGGGTATTTTCGTTCCCGTAGACAGATAGGTGTTGGTCGCCGCGACGCCTGGAGGCGCGCCAAGGCTACGGTTAGCATGCCCTGTTGTGGTGAGATCAAGTTGGCGAGCTGAGGCCGAATTAAGTATCCATGTTTTAAGCACGCCGTTTTTTATAAAATGCTGTTCTTTGACCGATACACCTTCGCCGTCCCATGGCCGCGAGGCTTGGCCTCGTTTTCGCAAAGGGTTATCAATGATTTGAATGTTTTTGCTGAATATTGATTGGCCCAGACTATCTTTTAAAAATGAGACCCCGCGAGCAATTGAAGGCCCCATAATAGCACCTTTTAAAGCGTTTACCAAAGCCGCAGAGACGCGCCGGTCAAACATGACGGGTAGCGCAGCTGAAGCCATTTGTTGCGACCCTAGTCTGGCGATAGCGCGTTCTCCGGCAAGTTTTCCAATGTCTTGAGGTGATTTTAAATCTTCTAACCAGCGCGTACTATTGGCCTCATAGTCACGCTCCATAGACCCATCTTGTTCAGCGATGGCTGCGACCGAGAGCGCGTGACGCGAGGCTCGCCATCCTTTTGCAAATCCATGACTGGTCATAAAGAACAGGGCTGAGCTCGACCAACTCGCGCTGGAGCCTTCGGCCTGTTGTACGCCTTTAACGCCCATTGCGGCAGCTTCTACCGCAAGAGCTCTGTCTTTAAGGGATTGGGGTGTCATTTCTGTTCCGTCAAAAACATCCAGATCAAGCGCTTTTGTAGTTAGCAAATCTTTGTCAGCCAGGCCGCAAAAGGGGTCTTCTGGAGCCAATTTCGCCATAGCAACTGCGCGTTCAGCGAGCTTTTCTAAGGAACCGTCAGATAAGTCAGAGCTTGAAACACAAGCTTGCCGTTTCCCGACTAATACGCGTAGGCCAATGTCTTTGCCTTCACTATTGTCAACATCTTCTAGCGCGCCTTGACGCACGACAATGCCGAGCGAACGCCCATGCGTTGAGATGGCATCGGCAGCCTCTGCGCCATGTGCCTTAGCATAGGCCAAAAGCTTTTTCAGCGTCGGGGCAAGAGCCTGCGCCGTAATCGGGTCATGAAGGGCCATTAAGAAACGCTAAAAGTGATGATGAGGTAGAGCAGATAAGCTGCCGTTCCGAAATATGTGAACAAAGTCATCAAAGTACCATATAAGCGGCCTTTACCATTACTGCCAGCTTGGGCCATGCCATGAGCGTGAATGATGCGGCCTAATAAGAAGACAGCGCCGAAGATGTGTAAAACAGTTGATGGGGCGTTCATAAAGGCTAGTGCCATAAGTCCGATAAGCGCCAAAGGGGCTGTCTCTGTAAAGTTACCATGAGCCCGAATACGGCCTAATAAGGCAGGGCTGTCTCCATCTCCGAGATTGATTTTTTCTTTAATCCGAATTTGTCCAACCCGGAACATCAAGATCGGATTTAAAATCATGTTTAAAGACACATAAAGCGCCACGATTTGAAATGATGTCATACTAATCTCCTAAGTTTGAGCCGGCATTTGCGCTGCCTTTTTAATAGCATCTAAATGAACCTGCGAGGGTTGTGCGCCCTGAACCGCAAATTGTCCATTATATATAAATGTTGGGACGGCGCTTACCCCAAGGTTACGAAAGAACATAATCTCTTCGCGGACGGTATTTTTATCATCATCTTTAGATAAAAGCTCAGAGACTAACTCTGAGTCCATGCCAATATTCTGAGCAAGCTGGGTTAAGACCTCAGCACTTCCAACATCTTTAAGGTCTGTAAAATAAGCTTGAAAGAGAGCTTCCGATGCCGCGTTTCCTTTGTTTTGCCCTTGCGCCCATTTCAAAAGACGATGGGCATCAAGCGTATTGGGCCTCATAGGAATATCATCAAATTTGAAATTGATACCATAGTCGGGGCCTTTATCTTCCAAATGAACGCGCATCTCTTTGAAGCGATTGGTCGGCGAGTCTCCGAATTTTTGTTTCATGTAATCCTTATACTCAAGGCCGCCTTCTGGGACGGACGGGTCAAGCATATAAGGCCGCCAGGATAGCTGAATATCGTGCTTAGATTGCTTGGTTGCCGTCTCAAATATTTTAACGCCTAGCCAACACCAAGGACACACGATATCTGAAACGATATCGACGTTTATGGATGTTTTAGGTGTTTTCGTTTTTGCCATAAAAGGCAGATAGCTGATTGATTAGGGCCTGTCTAATGTTCAGGCAAATATTCAAGGTCCAAAAATTTAATTCACAGTTGGATTAAAATAAGTATCAGCCATAGCACACAAACTTTCGAACTGGGCATTTTTAGACAGATTTCGTTGTAAATTATCAACAGTGGTAATTTCAGAGTCGACATACCCAAGCTGTTGCAAAGCTATCTTGGTAACGCTTCTGGCTGTCGGTTCTGTACTGACCATGCTTTGATATAACTTGGTGGCAGCTTTATAGTCTCTGAGTGACATTTCATATTTGAATATTTTAGTCACACATAGGCAATGTTGTTTGGACTTTCCCGACTCGATACAGCTATTGGTCAGGTTAATATCATATCTCGATGTCGCTGCGTCACGCGCAGATAGCGGTTCGTTAACTGACGTTGCAGCAAGAGCCATGGATTGCTCGGTCTTAAATCCGCTGCTTATGGCAAGAAAACTCGCTAGAAAAACGAAACTTAAAAATAATTTCAATAATGACATGTTGCGCCTCCAACTTGTTATCAAGTTAACTCACTATTAATATAGTTAAGGCGCATAATATTGTGATCTGTGTCACATTAGGGTTGTCAATTTATGCCATTTTCTAGATTTTCTGGTCCTATTGATAAAAACTTTAGCACAGTTTCGATGTCTGAATCTGTCAATCCTTTGGTCAGACGCTCATTAAAATCTCGAAAATCATTCATGACGTCTTCGCGTATAGCCCACCCTTTACCCGTTAAAGAGACGGTTTTTGATCGTCGGTCTGTCATTTGATTGTCGCGCTGAAGGAGGCCGCTCTTTTCCATGCGGGTTACCAATCCGGTTATGGCTGAATTTTTTCGACCAGTGCCTTCGGCCAGATCAGACAAACGACAATTATCATTATACCCTAAATATATCAAAACAGCCGCTTGAGCTGTGCTGACTCCAGAGCGTGTAGACAGAAAATTATCGGCGGCTTTTGCCATTTGAGTATGCGCCCGGTCTAAGAAGAAGAATAACCGGCGATCAATGGGACGGGCAATAGCCATTTGAAATCCTAAATAGTTTACATACAAACTATTAGGGGCTTCACCTTTAAAGGCAAGATTTCGCCATAAAAAAAGCTCCCTGACAATATCAAGGAGCTCTCTTCTGAAGTTTGGGTCTCGCCGAGCGCCGAGCCCGGTTTCAAGATAGATATGTCTTTACCCAATTTCGCTTTTACGAAAGGGCTGAGTTAACAGCTTTGGGCAGACCCCTCAAAATAGATAGACAAATGATACCTCCTTTCATAATGCGGCCAGACAATCCAGCGGCTAACAATAGTGAAATTCTGCGCCAAAAAAATCAGTTTGGCAAGCCTAGAAGTGATATCAAAGTTAAGCTTCAATAAAATCCAAAGCGACGCCGTTGTTACAATAACGTAGCCCAGTGGGGGCTGGGCCGTCTTTGAAAACATGCCCTTGATGGCCTCCGCAACGCGAACAATGATATTCAGTCCGCGGCGCAATGAGTTTGAAATCTGTCTTTGTTTCTACGGCGCCCGGAATGACATCGAAAAAGCTTGGCCATCCGGTACCCGAATCAAATTTCGCTTCGGATTTGAATAAAGGTAAAGCGCAACCTGCGCAAACATATGTACCCGCGGCCTTGTTGTCATTGAACGGGCTTGTCCAAGGGCGTTCTGTGCCTTCTTTGCGTAGGACATGAAATTCCATATCTGTCAGGCGTTGCTTCCAATCCGCTTTTGATAAACTGGCCCAATCTATAGTGTTGGCTGTATCACTCATAACTTTATCCGTTAAATTGTTGTCCGCGACAGTTACGCGGGCATGAGCCTCAGTGCCAGCTTTTGAACAAGCCGTCAAAGCGACCGCAGCCGCGCCTAGTCCAAGATTTCGTCTCGATATCGTCTTTATGAACATGGAATACTCCTATTTTCTAGGCCTTATATAAGAAGATCGTTATAAAATGCCAAACAAGTTGCGTTCACGATGGGGTGAGGCTCAATTTGCTTGTAATAATAAATCCACTTGTATGAAAAAATATCCTGCCATCAACAAACCCAGTATAAAATATATAGCAGCCCAGACATTTGATTTAAAATGATGGAGTGCACTTGATGCTTTGTGAGGATTAAAACCGATTGTTTGAAATAATAGATGCATTCCAAAGGCGGACGGTACTCCATATATTAGAAGTTCGAGTGATACGGCTATAGTTTCGTCTTTGATATTGAGTTTAATGTCGGGAATTTCCAATTTTATCGCCAATATACTACAAATGATACAGAGGCCATAAGTTAATCCAACTGCTAGTTTTATCCATTGGCCAAAACGCCTGGCCGTACTTTTCACGCCTATCTTCATGTCATCTTCGATATCTTGGCAGGCATAGATGGTATCATAGCCGACCGTCCAGAAAATGAGCCCTGCATAGAGAATAAGAAGCGGTAAGCTAATAGTACCTGTTTTCGCGGCATAGGCCACCAGCACCGCCCAGTTAAATGTTAGGCCTAACCATACTTGCGGCCACCATGTGATACGTTTCATGAAGGGATAAGCCGCCACAAGCGGAATAGAGCAGAGTGAAATGATCTGCGCTAATCGCGGCAGACAAAGTAGTACAATTAAACCAACCCCGCATTGCGCAAGCAGCCATATCCAAGCTTGCTTCGTTGTGATTGTGCCTGTGGGTAAGGGGCGCAGAGCTGTGCGTTCAACTTGCGCATCCAGATCTTGATCGACGATATCATTATAGGTACAGCCCGCCCCGCGCATGGCAATGGCGCCTATTAAGATAAGCATGGCCCATTTTAAATCTGATACCGCAAATCCATGTGACAGCGTGGCAAAGGCCAATCCAATCCAACCAGGCAAAGCCAAGAGCCAATATCCGACAGGACGGTCAAGGCGGGAGAGCTGTAAAAAAGGCCGTAAAGATAAGGGCGAGCGGTTAACCCAATGGCCTTTGTCGGAATCTTTAATCGCCTCACTCATTAGGGGATGATTAGCCGTTCATCCTGCCCTATAGCAATCCCATGCGTGAAAATTACACATTCAGTCGTTTATATTTCGATATGCCCTTGAATGAGGGCGTAACTCTTATTTTGCCCAAGGAACAAGCGCATTATCTCGGCAATGTTTTACGAAAGCGCGAAGGCGATGAAGTGCGGTTATTTAACGGCCAAAATGGAGAATGGCGGGCAGAAATCTTAGCCATGTCAAAAAAATCAATTGAGGTCGTCGTTAAAGAGCAATTACGGATGCCCCGCCCATGTCTTGATATCACCCTCTGTTTTGCCCCAGTCCGAAAACACCGCACAGCTTTTATTATTGAAAAAGCGACTGAACTTGGCGTACGAACCCTGCAGCCCGTTCTCACGGCTCGCACACAATTCCCGAAATTCAATATAGATAAAGCTAGGCTCCAAGCGATTGAAGCGGCTGAGCAAACTGAACGGCTTGATCTTCCGATTATTGAACCTCTCGTAAAATTGGATACGTTACTTTCCAATTGGAACTCCAAAAGGTCATTGATTTTTGCTGATGAAGCCGGGGAGGCTATGCTGGCATTATCCGCTCTCAAATCTTTATCTGAACCTTCCGCTATTCTCATCGGCCCTGAAGGCGGGTTTACACCACAAGAGCGAGATATCCTAAGAGGCCATAGTTTTGTGACAGCTGCCTCGCTTGGCCCGCGTATCTTGCGGGCCGATACCGCCGCCCTGTCTTTATTGACGCTTTGGCAAGCCGTCCAAGGGGATTGGGGCCAGAATAAAGATTAGGCGCGTTCAGGCAGCTGGCAAACAATGCCTGTCGGACCGTGCATACAATAGCCTTGAGGGTTCTTCTTTAGATATTGCTGGTGATAATCTTCGGCAGGATAATATGTCGGAGCATCTCGAAGCTCAGTCGTGACAGGTCGGCCATAAGCGGCCTCATAGCGCGCCATAGCTTCTTGGGCTTGTGACTTTTGTTCATCCGAATAGGTAAAAATAGCACTGCGATATTGCGGGCCTGTATCATTACCTTGTCGATTACCCTGTGTCGGATCGTGATTTTCAAAAAAGACTTTTAAAATTTCATCAAAGGATATGATTTTGGGATCATAAACAACATGCACCATCTCGGCATGTCCTGTCGTTCCGGTACAAGTCTTTTTATAATCGGGGTCAGTCGTATGCCCGCCCGCATAACCGACGGAGGTCACATAAACACCCTCCAGTTTCCAGAGAATACGCTCTGCGCCCCAAAAACATCCCATGCCAAGCTGCACTTGCTCCATGCCCTCGGGGTAATCCGAAAACATATTGTGGCCATTGATAAGATGTGTCGGGTTTGTAGCCAGCATTTTAAACTCCTAAGGTTCAATTATTGTGATATCGGCGCGGCTCACAATGGACTCTAGCCGATCTGCTAGAACGCTTGCAATATCAGCCGCTTTATCATCTGTGTCGATATGGTCTTGTCTAATCTCGATTGCAAGATGACGTAGCCTGCGGGGGGCGACATGTTCGTCCACGGTGTAATTTAAATCATATGCCGAATAAGGCTCATTCATACCGATGGTAAAGTTTCGCCCAAGACGCATAAACATTTCCCGAAATTGTTTGGCGCGCAGTTCATCATGTTTAACCAGCAGGCCAATATCGGTAAAGCGGTAGTCTCCAAGGTCAGGTTTTGGCGTAAAGCTATGGATGGAGAGCACCAGCGGATCATCAAGTGTATCAAGGGTTTGCCCAAGGGCGTTATGATAGGGCGTATAGAAACGGTCTATACGGTCTTGGCGCTCCTCCTGAGATAGGCTGGCGTTACCTGTAATTTTCGTTCCATCGCTATCATGTGGTATAAGGCCTGCCGCGCCCGGGTCTCGGTTTATATCAATCACAAGCCGGGAGACCGCCGCGAGTTGTCCTGCGCAGCCGAAATGTTCACAAAGATGCTCAATGACAGTCTGGCTTCCAATATCCCAAGCAATGTGCCGCGTTAGGTCATCACCTTGAAGGCCGAGATTATTAAACTTATCAGGAATATGCTTTGAGGCATGATCACCAAAAATGAAGACAGGTGTGTCTTTGACGGCTGGGATGATATGAAAGGCTTCGCTCATAGAAGCTCTCTATCAGGCTTCATCCTATCTGTGAATATAGCGCAAAAGGCTTGTGCAAATAAGAAAACCCGCTATATCGCTCGCTACCTAAGCTTCGTATCGTGCAGCGCGACATAGTCTCAGAGGTGAGGTGGCCGAGTGGTTTAAGGCGCACGCTTGGAAAGCGTGTTTAGGTTAATCCCTAACGTGGGTTCGAATCCCATCCTCACCTCCAGTTTATGCAATTAGCAATTAAATTATATATTATATTTAAGACAAATATAAACGCGTCCTAATGAGTACAGGACCGGTGATGGCGAACCATCACTGATCTATTATGGTCTGAGATAGGCTAGAAGCCTTCATAACGGATTTGGAGTTTACCTGTGGTTTTATCTCCGCCAAAACCGACACTGGCGCCCATAGCCCAGTTCTCATTACCTCGCATCGCCAAGGTCCCGCCAAAGCCGATTTCGTCGTCATAGGCGGCAATACCGCCTGACGCCGCCCATTTCGCTCTGGGGGATAAATACATATCGGGCAGGGCTGCAACCGCAGCCAATCCGCCTTCAAGGTCATTAATGGCTTCTGTATTACTCGCAATCGTGGTGCCTAAGGCTTCGATCTGCGACGCAAAACCATCAAGCCGCTGGGAGTTAGTCAGGATCGCGGCCGCATTGGTGGCTATATTACTGGCATTGGCCGTAATCCCTGCCGTATTTGTGGCAATGGTCTGGGCCTGTTCGGGGGTTATGGACTGAGAGATTGTCGCCTCGTTTAAGGATGTTACAGGCAAGACCTCAGAGGCGACTCCGGATGGTGTTCCGGCGGATGCAGATAGCTGCGCCGCCTCGCCATTCGAGGTCGCCTCCTTGGTCGGTACTGCGCCCGTATGTCTATCTGTTTCAACAGAGGCTACAGACCTTGTCTCGACCGGTTCGTTCACCGCAGGAGTTTGAGGTGTGACCTGAGCAGAGGTCTGAGCTGTGGTCTGATCTGCCGTTGGGGGGGTTGACACAGCGGTCTCGGCGGCTGACGTTGAAGCCGCCGTCTGAGCACTTGCAACGCTCGGCGCAGATATTTTGGAACTTCCGCCTCCGCCCTCAAGGGCCGTCACGCGGGCTTCTAGGGCGCCGCCATCAGAGGCCAGATTACCATTCGCATCCGTAGTCACGAGCCCCTCTACGGCGCCTTGGCGCGCCAAGGACGTCGCGGATGTAATCCCGGGCAGAACATAGGTTGTTATACCTGTTCCAAACACAAATTGATTGGCCAAGGCGGTCGTGGCGTCTGCGCCCAGCGCAATCGAGCCTGACTGCCCAGCTGAAGCTCGCCGTCCGATAGCTGTACTGTTAAGCCCGCCCGCTTCGCTATCCACGCCAATGGCAACAGAGTTATTGGCCTGTGCATCTGCGCGGGTGCCCAGCGATGTGGCATTATTGCCGACAGCGATTGAATCCACCCCGAGCGCAAAGGCATTGGTCTGGGCGGCCGAAGCGCGCGTGCCAAAGGCGGTGGCATTTGTCCCCGACGCATTGGCCCGGCTCCCGACAGAGAGGGAGTTAGATCCGCTAGCGACGGCCCGCTCCCCGACAGCTGTGGAGTTTATTCCGTTGGCTTCGGAGCCTGTGCCGAGTGCGGAGGCGCGCTGCTCTGGAGCCAGAGCCCCATTTGTAAACAAAGTCCCGTCATCGGCAGCACAGGTCGCCGCGCCAATGGCAATGGACCCAACACCGGAGGCATTGGCGGCTTCAGCAGCATTGTTACCTGCACCAATCGCGGTTGAGCCTGCGCCGATGGCTTGGGAAAACGTGCCAAAGCTACTAGCATTCAGGGCTGTTGCTTCGGATGCAAGGCCTAAAGCGGTAGAGTTTTCACCGCTCGCCACAGAACTTGCGCCTGTAGCGGTTGAAAACCTCCCACTCGCATTGGCAAATTGCCCGAGGGATGTGGCGGAAAAGCCCGTGGCCCGCGTGTTTTCACCGATAGCCGTGGAGAATTCTTCTGCCGCGTTGGCGTCCTGACCGAGCGCAGTAGAGTGATCACTTGTGGCCCGCGCGCTTTGGCCGAGGGCAGTGGAATCATCCCCTGTGGCTTGCGCGTTTTCGCCGAGGGCTGTTGAGTCTGAATAGGTCGCTCGCGCTCTTTCGCCAATGGCTGTGGCATTTGTTGCTATTGCATCCGCCGAAAACCCGATTGCTGTTGAATTATATCCAGAAGCAACACTCTCGGCTCCGAGGGCTGTTGAGAATGAATTGGTCGCTTGCGCTCTTTCGCCAATGGCTGTGGCGTTAAGGGCTGTTGCATCCGCCGAAAACCCGATCGCGATTGAATCATACCCGGAGGCGACACTCTCGGCTCCGAGGGCGGTGGAAATATTCCCTGTGGCCTGCGCGCCTCGCCCGAGGGATGTAGAATCATTCCCCGTGGCCTGCGCACCTTGTCCGAGGGCTGTGGATTCATCGCCTGTCGCGTCGGAACCTGCCCCAATAGCGATAGTATTACTACCGCTTGCTACAGACTCTGTTCCAATCGCGATGGCCAAATCGGCACTGCTATTCGCGCCTGCTGAAACGAGTGTAACTCCATCCGAAGCATAGACCGCTCCGCCGAGCGCGACAGAGCCTTCGCCAGAGGCATTGGCGGCTTCGGCGTCTAAATTACCCGCGCCAATCGCGGTCGCGCCTTCGCTTGTGGCTTGGGAATGCGAACCAATGGCACTCGCATTTTGTTGCGTCGCATCAGTAAAATCCCCCAATGCGACCGCATTATCACTCAAAGCAGCCCCTCCAATTGCAAGTGAGTCGACTCCTATTGCTGTGCCTAATATTGCAATGGAACCAAACCCTTCCGCCCGCGCATTAAAACCAATCCCGACTGAATTGCTGCCGGATGTTCTTGCGTCTCGTCCGAGCGCGATAGCGTTTGAAGCTGTTGCCTCAGAACCAACCCCAATCGCGATGGCTCGCCCTCCAGAAGCGAGGGCTCCGTCTTGAGCAAAACCCGTTGTTGCTCCGCCAATTGCAATGGAACCTGAACTTGTCGCGCGTGCCGCTTGAAGGTCTGACGCGCCCGCCCCAATAGCAGTAGCCCCATCATTTGTAGCTTGGGCATTCCCACCTATAGCCGTTGAATTGTCACTCGTTGCATCGGCGCTAAACCCTAAAGTGCTCGAATTGTTTCCTGACGCAATGCTTGACCGTCCTATAGCAGAACTCCCGCCCCCTGTGGCTTGGCTGGACGCGCCAGCGGCGAGGGTGCTAGAATTCGAAGCTAATGCATTTTGACCCAGCGCAGTGGATGAATTCCCACCTGCTTCCGAACTTGTTCCAATAGCGGTCGCATTGATATTGGTCGCATCAGCCCCAGATCCAAACGCAGACCCATTATTGCTTGCAATGCTTAGTGAACCGACCGCCGTGCTAAATCCTCCCGATGTCTCCGCTTGAAATCCAATGGCAACACCGCTTAACGCCATCGCTTGCGCTTCTGTGCCTATCGCTATGGATTGTATACTTGCGGCGGAGGCTTGACCTAATGCGGTCGAATTATCGCCCGTGGCCTGCGCGTTTTGTCCGAGGGATGTGGCGTTAAGTGCCGTGGCCTGCGCGCCTTCACCGACGGCTGTTGCGTGTTCGGCTGTTGCATCGGCGCTCTGGCCGAGGGCCGTGGATTGCAATCCCGACGCAATGGCTGCTTGTCCCAAAGCTGTGCTGTCTTCCATTGTCGCTTGGGCATTCACGCCAAATGCGGAGGCGCGAAACCCGCTGGCGAGAGAGTCTGCACCGATCGCTGCCGAGAAAAGATTAGACGCATCGGCATCATGTCCCAGTGATGTGGCGGAAGCGGCTGTGGCCTGCGCGCCTTCGCCCACCGCGGTGGATTGATTTCCGGTCGCATCGGCGCTTTGGCCGAGAGCTGTGGACGCCAATCCTGTGGCCTGTGCGGCCTGACCAAGGGCCGTCGAGTCCGTCATGGTCGCTTCGGAATCAGAGCCCAGCGCGGTTGAGCGTAGCCCTGATGCGGTTGAACTGCGACCAAGGGCCGAGGAGTCATCCCCCGATGCAACAGCATTAAGTCCGACGGCTAAGCTCTCGTCGCCTGACGCTGTTGACAAACCGCCAAGGGCAGTAGCGTTTGGGCCGGAGGCTGTGGCCCCTACGCCGCACGCGAGACGCGCGTCAATGCCGCTAGAATCTGCCCCGCCATCAGTATCGGATGTGTTGACGCTGCCATTATTATTGGTATCCAGGAGGCAGTCATCGGCATAGGCGGGCGTGCCTATTCCCATAGGCGCGATCACCGATAAAGCAATCGCGGTTGCGCCTGATACAAGTAGTGATTTTACGCGTTGTGATGAAAAATGTGTCATAATAGTCTCCTGTAAAAAGAACCGCACATGACAGGATGACAGCCTGTCACGCCGACTGGCGTGTTCAGTGAAATTAGAAAAGAATGTTGCGCCCTCGCCCCTAATTGTCCCTTGAAGGCTTATGACGAGGCCGGGAGATGTTTGTCTATCCTCAAAATTAGGTATAAGCGAAATGTAGTTTCAACAAATGGTTGCATTTTGAGCCATTTCAACAATTTACGCGTTTCTTTATGGACATGAGACGTGGTGAAAATGTCGAGGCTGATTTGGGCGGTGAATCGGTTTGTCCACGTAATCCGTTTGTTACGTCAGATTGAGGTTGAAACAGCCTCTGGGGTGAACGGTACGCCAACAGGGCGGTTAAGGGTGCGGCTTTAAACCTTGTTGCGCTAACTGTGAGATGGTGGGCGGCGCTTCGGCTTCAATTTGCTTATCGAATTGGGCTTCTGGTATATTTGAAAGACGGGCGGATGTTTTAATTTCATTCACAAGATTCTTTTAATTCAGAGATTATCTGCCTATAGAATGGTTCATTAAACTTATCTCCACCTGAAATTTCATCCTGAGACTTTCGAAAATTAACTATATATTCAAAAATCTCATCAACGTCAGAGACATGCTTACAATCCGTGGAAATGTCAGACATTTCCGTCTTATCGGATGTGATATCATACAGCTCGATGAAATTATCGCGATATCTTCTGGGTCCCCTATCCGCCTCTGATAAGGTTAATTTGAGCCCATCCTCGCGAATGGCTGTATATTCAAAAGGTTGCCTTCTTAAATGCCCCCCCTCAACGTAAATATAAGGCCTTTTTAGGGATAGAGAATTGTTTTCAATAACGCTGCGCAAGCTTACCCCATCGCTTTCGGGTGGCTTTTTATCAGTCATAATATCCACAAGCGTAGGGAATAAATCGTTGATAATAACATTCTCGCCATAGGATCCAGCATCGACGGAAAATCTGGAATTATCGCTACTCCACATCATTAAAGGAACCCGTATACCTCCTTGGTATGTACTAGATTTAGTTCGATATAACCCATTCATATCAATTTGAGTCACTTGTTCTGCAGAACCATTGTCACCCATAACTATAAACAAAATAGGCCTATTAGATGCTATTGTAAACTCATCGACAAGACGGTTTATCTCATTGTCAGCTGCCTCAAGCATAGCAAAATAGTAGGGGTCCACTAAGGGCTGGCGTTCGTGGGTCGAGTTGACATTGGCTGGAAGCACCGTGGATGGATCAGGCAAATTATATGAGTGAAGGTCCATTGGCGGTAAGTGAAACGGCAAATGAGGGTTTACAAACGCAATATGCGAATAGAGCGGCCCATTATCGTGATTTTCGAGAAAATAATTAATGGCTGAATCGGCGATTTGCGTCGTTTTGTATTTTCCACTTAACCCGGCGGAGTGTCCATTGACAAACCATTCGTACTTACCAGCGGGATAAACGTAAGTTCCCGTCTGGCGCGGATTACCCTCATAATGGTCGAAGCCTTGGAGGTTCGGACTATCTACGCCGCCATTATCATTATCGGCTAAATGCCACTTTCCGAAAGCTGCGCTTGTGTAGTCGGAACCTAATAGCTTGATAGCCTCAGGGATGGTTGTTTCTGACAATTGTAGCTTTGTTGAATTTAATTGCACATCATTCGCACCATGACGGAATGATGCGCGACCAGTCATAAGAGCTGCCCTAGATGGCGTACAAGAAGGATAAGCATAGGCATTCTCAAAAACTAGAGAACGTCCGCACCTGAACTCTAAATTTGTCATTAAAGATAAATCGTTTGAGCAAGGTCCCGCATCGACACCAAGGTCATCAAGAAGAATGAAAACTATGTGGGGTTTTATCTGATTTGGCTCAGAAACTGCGGCGTCTTCAATTCCAACTTGTGGCTGAATATCAGCCCCTCCGCACGAAGCCAAAATAGCGACTGTAATAAAAAAATGCGGATTCAAAATTTTCATAATCACCTTAAGCTTATTTATATATCCAAGTGTCCCGAATATCAGACTTATCAGCTAAGGGATAGTCTTCGGTTTCGACTTCATAAACATACTAACCCAAGGTTAGAAAGTTTATTAACTTGGTCTTCGCTAATTTGCGTTCTGCCTAAATCCCTCTCAGGATTCACACTCAGAATCTTTTTGATATTTCCGACCTAACACCCACAAAATCCAAATAGCGCTATACGGGCGTTTTGGAATCTTTTAATGCGATGTCAAACTGGCTTGATTGCACGCGTCTGCTAAAACAGAAAGTCCCCTGCATCGAGCAGGCTCGCATCTATGCCTTCCAGGGTGATGGTGTCGCCTCCGAAGGTAATGACAGCATCGC
>CAYYMI010000029.1:0-32240 GCA_964472905.1 uncultured Hellea sp.
GAAACACCGGCCGAGCGGTTTGGCCAATGTGTTGCGATGACCAGTTGAAACCGCAAGGCAAAAGCAGACATTGGCTCAGTATCTTAAAACGCTCATAATAAGTCATCATATTATTATGATAGCCGAGGCGGCGTTATTCTCCTTCAGTTAGAAAAACTAGTGATGATGGCGATGGCGTATCCTCAAGGAGTAAGGCGCTAAGACCTGCGCCCCCGGATGTTGTCGTCCTATACCCAAGTTGCTGAGCAACGTTAACACCCATTTGAGATTCATCGTCCGATATAGTCACAAACCGGTCTGCAGTTTTTGATAATATCTCCAAAGCGATCATGGATGGTGTCTTGCAATCCAACCGGCCCATATTGGATATGGGGCCGTCAACTGTAACGAGTTCGCCTGCCGAAATACTGTGCTTTAAGCAGGGTGCTAATTCTGGTTCCACGATGATGATTCTCGGTTGAATGTTCCAGTTTTCACGAATCATAAAACTTATTGCAGCAGCGAACCCACCAACTCCAGCCTGTAAATACACATGAGATGGCCAGTCACCAGACCCTTCGAACTGTTTTCGCAATTCTTCGGCAATGACGGTATATCCTTCCATGACCAAACGAGGAGGTTCTGTGTAACCTGACCATGATCCATCTGCCAAATGAATGGCACCCGTCGTGTTTGCATCCGAAATCGCGGCCTCAACGCTCTGTTCATAAGTTTCACCAGACCGTACGACATGTGCTCCTTTATATCGTAATCGTTCTGCAAAGCTTTCAGGTACGGTTGCTGATATATGAACACGGCACGCAGCACCAAATATTTGCGAACCAGCTGCGACGGCCATGCCGTGATTGCCAGCGCTTGCACATACAAAAATAAGATTAGCCGAACGCCGCTTAAATTTGTCAGATACAAAATCGACTGGCGGGATAGTTTCATCCAAATGAGCTTCGATCAATTTTGCAACGGCATAAACGCCGCCTAGTGCCTTAAACGACCCGAGACTCATTCGATTGGTTTCGTCTTTCACCCACAGTGTAGACGACCTCAACTTGTGTTGGTTTAAAGGTGAAGCTTTGTAAGGAGGGCATGCCGATAATAGATGAAGTGGTTTAGTTGGGTCGAAAATAGGTCCCATGAATATACCCCAGTTACGTAGAATGACGATCTCGATAACAGTTTGCAGCTCAGTTAGCTAAATGTTTTACGCTTAATTTTAACGCCTATTTGTTAAACGCATCAAATTAATTGTACCAAAGTAGGCCCTTTGAACGGCTTAAAGTCGCCTCAAAATAGACACTTGCTAACGCCCGCTTTAGGGGGACAGACATTAATATTAAGCGCCGCTAATGAGGTCTTACCCAAATAGCTTGGACACACTCTCATCATTGGCGATGCGGCGAATGGCTTCGCCGAGGAGAGTCGAGACAGAGACTTCACGAATTTTTTTACAGTCTTTGACTTTTTGCGGCTGCGCGATTGAGTCTGTCGTCACAACTTCGGTCAGTTCGGATTTCGTAATGCTCTCAACGGCTGGGTCAGATAACACGCCGTGCGTGATATAGGCAGATACGCTATTGGCGCCATGGTCTTTGAGAGCTTTGGCCGCTTTGCATATTGTGCCGCCGCTATCGATGATATCATCATAGAGGATACATGTCCGGCCCGCGACGTCCCCAATAATATTCATAACTTCGGACTCGCCCGCCTTGGGACGACGTTTATCAATAATTGCGATGTCAGCATCAAATTGTTTGGCTATGGCCCGCGTGCGCACCACACCACCCGTATCGGGTGACACAAAGAGAAGGCTATCGCGATCTTTTTTGGAAAACTGGTCTTTTATATCGCTCACAAAAACAGGCTGCCCGAACAGGTTATCTGTCGGGATATCGAAAAAGCCTTGAATTTGTCCCGCATGTAAATCCGCTGTCAAAACACGGTGAGCGCCGGCTTTTGAAATAAGGTTAGCCACTAGCTTAGCTGAAATCGGTGTTCGTCCGCCTGTCTTGCGGTCTTGGCGCGCATAGCCGAAATAAGGAATAACCGCCGTAATGCGCTGAGCCGAGGCACGAACCAAAGCATCAATAAGAATAAGCAATTCCATGAGGTGATCATTGGCCGGGGCTGAGGTTGGCTGGATGAGAAAAATGTCCTCACCGCGGACATTCTCATTAATCTTGGCGAAAATTTCTTGATCCCGAAACCGCTCAATATCAACAGATGTCAGAGGAACATCCAAGAAGTCGGCAATGCCGCTCGCCAAGGGTTCATTGGCGGTACCGCTGATCAGTTTCATGAGCTCATTCACCTAGCTATTTATTGAGGCCTCCTTAAGGGGCAGATGGGGCGTTGTAAATCACTCAGTGAGAATTATGACAGATATATTACGCCCATAGTCGGCAACGCCCTGATGTGTGTTGTAGCGGTGGCTGAAATAGGCCTCGGGTTGTCCATAAGTACAGTCCGGCAAAGCGTCGATTCGCTTTACGCCTTCCTCTCTGAGCCGCGCCAGAATAAATCGTTTAAGATCAAAATGCGGTTTGTCACTGGCAGGGTTAAACGGAGAGCCGAGCCTGAAAAAACGGTCATAGGTTTCATCTTCGGCGACAAAGCTATCTCGAAAATCATGACCAACTTCGTAATTATCCTGACTGATGCACGGCCCTAAAACGGCTCTTATAGTCTCCCGTGACGCGCCTATGGTTTCCATGGCTCTAATTGTTGACGTCGTTACTCCAGACAGCGCGCCTCTCCAGCCAGCGTGACAGGCGCCTATAACGCCAGCTTCGGGGTCATGAAATAAAACGGGGCCGCAATCTGCAGACAAAGCAGAGATCGCTAAGCCGGGTGTCTTTGTGACAAAACCATCCGCCTTTGGCAGCTCCCCCGATAAAGGCTCGCTAAATGGCGCGTCAACGATAAGAACGTCGGTGCTATGAACTTGGGACAAACTGAGTAAACATGTCTCTGATGTCCCCAGAGCGCCCGCAACCAAGGCGCGGTTGGCTTTCACATTATCAAGGGAGTCATCAGAGCCCGCCCCAACATTCAAACCCTCATATTGATTTTGCGATACACCGCCTTGTCGTCCGAAAAATCCGTGATTAATGCTACCCGACTTAAGCAGGTCGTGCGTTTTAAACGGGACGCTCATGCAACATCTCTAAATCCAAGGGGCACCATTAATCCACTGGACTGGAAAGAAATGGCTTTAAATAATTCCCCCATTTCATCGCTCGCCATGAGGCGGTGTAGCTGGCGAGCTATCTTATCTTTGGCCTCTGGCTTAGCGCGAGACAGACTGACAGCGCGAAGTTCAATCCCGAGTTTGGATAAAAATTCACGTTGATGAACGGGCGGTATTACATCCAGATCAATAGCGTGTGCCAATTCCATCAAGGCGCCGAAATCAACCCGCGCCGTTAAATCAGTATTTCCGGGGTCGGAAAACACGTCTACTTTTTCATGGCGTTTAAGCGCCTGAAGCGTATCGCCAAATTCTGTTATCTCCGGCCCGTAATCAATAAAAAGAGCGCGGCCTAAATTTTCATTAAACCGTTTATGCAATTGATCGAGAATTTGTGACAAGGCGGGGCATGTCTCTAATAGGTCATCATTTTTAGCGTCTGATTGGGCCATTGGTAAGGTCCGCTGAAGGGTATCAGAAATCGCAACCGGCGAGACCCCATATTGCAAATGACCATCAGATAAAACGACCATACGTTCATGCCAGCCTGCCGCGCCTGCAAAACGGTCTTTCTGGATAAGCTGCCGGATTGGCAGACAGTCAAAAAATTCATTCCCGATAATAAGGGTTACCCCGCTGTCCACGCCGGATAAATCATCTGCCCACCTGACGGGGCAAGGCGCATCTTTTAAGGTTTTGGCTTGCACAGCTTCCAGCGCCGATGACGCTTCGATAAGGGTAACATGAACCGCCTTTAAAAAATCAGGTTCAAGACGCGCGGCGCGCAAGATGTCGCTCATCATAATGCCGCGGCCCGGGCCATATTCAACAAGCTGTAATCTCTCAGGCCGGCCCATATCTTGCCAACTTTGAATACACCACAGCCCCAAAACTTCGCCAAACATCTGGCTGATTTCAGGCGCGGTAATAAAATCACCATCACTGCCAAGAGGGTCCCGGGTTGGATAATAGCCGTCAACAGGGTCAAGCAGACATAGCGTCATATACTCCGCAACGGTTATCGGGCCTTCGGCTTTAATTTTGGCAATAAGACGATCTTTAAGCCGGCTCATCGCTCACCTGTTCTGGATTGACCCGCCTTGGTGAAACAGGTGTACGTCGATTGGCCCAAAATACGACCGCTAATCCGACAAAGACCATCGGTAGAGAATATGTCATCCCGCGTGTCAAAGGCCCAAACATCGTCGCATCAGGTTCGCGCACAAATTCGACGCTAAATCTAAAGACTCCATAAAGCAGCACAAACATACCCGCACATAATCCAGGTTTTGTGAGCGCTTTGAATTTGAGGCATAAAAACCTGAGCACTAAGAAAATCACTATGCCTTCAAGGAAGGCTTCATAAAGCTGGCTGGGATGACGCGGCTGACTATCAGGGGCGGTACTAAATATAAACGCCCAAGGCACATCTGTGACGCGGCCATAAAGCTCTTGATTAACAAAATTTCCAAAGAACCTCACGGCGAGAAGCCCAAGAGGCGCGCCAACAGCGGCCATATCCGCAATACGGGCCAGTCCTAGTTTCTTGCGCCACGACGCATATATGACAGCCCCACAAACCCCTAAAAAACCGCCATGGAAGGCCATCCCACCTTGCCAGACTTTGAAGACATCAAGCGGCGCATTTACAAACATCGAAGGGCTATAAAGCGCGACATAGCCAAGACGCCCGCCGACGATAATGCCGATGAGGCAATACATCATTAAATCTTGGAGCATTATTTTCGTCGGGACTAATTCGGGTTGACGCGTGGCGACATCCGCAATCCAAATATCTCGTTTTTTAACGAGACTTGCGGCGTAAAAATACGCCCCATAGAGCCCTGCTATATAAGCAAGGCCATACCATTTGACGCTGAAACTCCCGATCGAAATCGCATCTGGGCTTATCCAATCAGGGAAAGTTATGGCATTCATCAGGTCTATCATGGTCCCGCGTCAGTTTGTTACGATTCACTACTAGAAAATCTGATAGCGCGCCCCTATCTTGAAAGAAAGGTAAAACGGAGCCGATCATGCAAAGCAAATCTCGTCCCCTAGATGACTTAACCAACCTCATGACCAATGCCGTCGGCGCCGTCAAAGGGGTCGGCGATGAAGTCAAAGCCATTGGGCGGTCTCAAGCCGAACGCATGATTGCTGATCTCGATCTCGTCGGGCGAGATGAGTTTGAAGTTTTAAAAGCTATGCTTGAGAAATCTCAAACTGAGATTGAGGCCTTACGCAAAGAGGTCAAGGCGTTAAAAGCCAAAGTCAAAAAATAACACGCATTATGCGTGTCAATGCGGACCATTCAAAACGTCAGCCTGGCCCGCCATATTCTTGCGCAGAGCTTGAATAGCGCTGCGGATACGCGTCTTTGCAGTTCCAATAGGCAAGCCCGTTTCCTCAGATATTTCTTTATGGGTTTTAAATTCCATAAAGGCCATTCGAACGGCGAGTTGTTGGTTCTCGTTAAGACGTAAAATTTGTTCTTTGAGTAAGTTTGAATTCTCATCGGCCATGAAGTTCACTTCAGCCGACGGCACTTCATCATCGGCAATAATTTTCATAAGATCAGGATCGCGCACATCCATACGGTCATGTTTGCGTTTATGATCAATCCATCGATTACGCGTTAACCGATATATCCACGTTGCGAATGACGCTTTAGCCGGATCGAAAGATTGCCCCTTTGTCCAGACTTTAATCATAACGTCTTGAACAATGTCTTCAGCCGTCGCGTTCCCGACACCTCGCGCCATCAACCAGCCTTTGAGTTTAGGACCGTAAACTTCAAATAGATCAGAAAGGGCTTGGGCATCTTGCTGCTTAGCAATTTTGTCGAGCCAGATAGCGTCTCGCTTTGACGCATTTATAGACTTGGGTGATGCCTTTCGTCCATTGGACACGAATGATTGCTCCTACCAGCTTCCCCCATTTTCTTCTAACACTGTAGTGTCATTTTATTTATTCTGAAACTCTCTAATCCATTTAATTTTGCAGAGCATTCAAAACTATCGTCTTACCTCCGAGGCCCCATAAATTTGTGTGTTGGCCGCCTTCGATGATATGTGCGCTCTTAGGGCCATTATAACCGTCATAGAGCTTTTGTCCTTGGGTGAGAGGAACAACTTTATCGGCGGTGCCGTGTGTCCAGATCATGGGGACATTCAAGTTCTTTATGGCCTCATCCGATCTATATTGATCTTTCATCAAAAGTTTGACGGGTAGAAAAGGAAGCTGGCGGCGTCCCATATCCAGGATGGAATTAAAGGGCGCGTCCAATATAAGTAAGGCTGGGGGATGGTTTTCGGCTAATTGTGACGCAACACCTGAGCCAAGAGATGTTCCAAAATAAACAAGTCTATCGGGCTCAATACCTTTATCTATGAGAAACTCACGCTGAATTTCAGACGCCCGTTCTATCGCAGGCTGATTAGGCGTACCACTGCTCCCCGGATAGCCGGGATAACCTACGCCCAAGACGCCTATGCCTTGGTCGGCAATATCTCTATATATATCATGATTACTAAAAACGGCTGAGCCATTCCCGTGGAAGAACATCACAACCTTATCATTTTCTTCCGCAGGCGGCGACCAGAAGGCCGTCACTTTATCGCCCGCCTCGGTGTTTAATGTAATCTCTTCAAAACCATCCAGACCGACGGCTTGGGGCGTCAAATATAGAGAAGGTGGAAAATAGAGGAATTGACGTTGCAGTGTATAAACAATGGCCGTCAGAATAAGATAAAGAATAAGCCCCGCTAAAAGAATAAACTTTAGCCACTTCATAGATTAAAGCGCTTTTATGACTTCTTCGACGAGCTTTTTCGCATCCGATAAGAGCATCATCGTTTTATCTTCATAGAAAAGATCATTATCAATTCCCGCGTAGCCTGGGGACAATGACCGTTTCACAAAGAGAACCGTTGCTGCTTTATCAACATCCAAAATCGGCATGCCTGCAATCGGGCTTTGTGGATCCGTTTTCGCCGCAGGGTTGGTCACGTCATTCGCGCCAATCACAAAGGCAACATCCGCATTAGCGAATTCCGAATTGATATCCTCAAGCTCGAACACTTCATCATAAGGCACATTAGCTTCGGCCAGCAAAACATTCATATGGCCCGGCATCCGGCCCGCAACGGGATGTATAGCATAAACAACATCAACACCTTCTTCTTTGAGTTTATCCGCCATCTCGCGCACCGCATGTTGCGCCTGTGCCACAGCAAGACCATAGCCCGGTACGATGATAACTTTAGAGGCGTTCTTCATGATAAAGGCCGCATCTTCAGCAGAGCCGCGTTTAACGGGGCGTTGTTCTTTATCATCTGCCGCCGCCGCTGCGCCGTCAGCGCCAAAGCCACCAAGGATAACCGAGATAAAGCTCCGGTTCATGGCCTTACACATGATATAAGAGAGAATAGCGCCCGATGAGCCCACTAAAGCCCCCGTCACAATAAGCGCGAGATTACCCAGCGTAAATCCAAGAGCCGCCGCCGCCCAGCCTGAATAGGAATTAAGCATCGACACAACAACAGGCATATCTGCCCCGCCGATTGGAATAATCAATAAGAAACCAATCAGGAATGTAAGGCCTAGGAGTATCCAGAGCAGCATAGGGTCACTGCCGCCCGATTTCATCATCATGCCAATCACAACAGCGATAGCGAGGGCCAAAGCGATATTAATAAAGTGACGCGCAGGCAGCATAATGGGCGCGCCTGACATATTACCGTTGAGTTTAGCAAAGGCAATAACCGAACCGCTAAATGTGATGGCTCCAATGGCTGCGCCTAAGGCAAGCTCTAACAAACTCGCAGGCTTTATACTGCCAACGTCACCAATACCAAAACTGGCGGGCGATGAAAACGCGGCGACAGCCACAAGAACCGCGGCAAGACCGACTAATGAGTGAAAAGCTGCAACGAGTTGAGGCATATCTGTCATCGGAATTTTTTTAGCGATGAGCGCCCCAATAACGCCGCCAACCGCAAGACCTCCACCCGCCAAGAGCAGTCCCTGCCCGCCTAACCCAGCCACTAATATTGTGGTTACAATCGCAATCGCGATACCAATCATGCCAAACATATTTCCGCGCCGCGAACTTTCCGGCGAAGAGAGCCCACGCAGGGCTAAAATAAAGAGAACGGCTGAAACTGTATAAAGAACCGCCGCAAGGTTTGCTGACAATTGAGGCATTATTTCGCCCCTGTTTCTAGTGCCGGTTTCTTAGCAGGTTTGTCTTTCTTCTTATACATGGCGAGCATTCGCTGCGTCACGAGGAAGCCACCGAAAATATTGACCGCACAGAGAGTAACAGCCAGAACACCCGTCCATGTCGAAAGCGACGACCCGCCTTCAGTTCCCGCAGCAACGGCGATGAGCGCGCCCACAATAATGACTGATGATATGGCATTCGTTACAGCCATGAGCGGTGTGTGGAGCGCGGGAGTGACTGACCACACAACGTAATAACCAACAAAAATAGCGAGTACAAAAATCGTAAATTGAAAAATGAAAGGCGAAACGGCACTGCCGCCGGCCATTATTATTGCTGCTGACATCATTGTCTTACCCCTTCAGTCTTTCATGAACCACGGCCCCATCTTTGGTCAGGGCGCAGCCTTTGATGATGTCATCATCCCAATCTGGGGCGTAAGAGCCGTCTTCAGCTGTCACCAAAGGTAAGAAGTTCTTTAAATTTCTTGCAAACATATTTGACGCATCTGATGCCATCCGGCTTGGCCAATTCAAAAGACCAACTATTTTAACATCATTTTTGGTTGTTACTATTTTCCCAGCCTTTGCGCCTTCCACATTACCGCCGCGCTCTGCCGCGAGATCAACCAAGACCGAACCGGGGCGCATGGTCTCAATCATCGCTTTAGTCACCAAGACTGGAGCCGCTCGTCCCGGGATAAGCGCTGTTGTGATAACAATGTCCTGTTTAGCAATATGAGAGGCTGTCAGCTCTGCCTGTAGTTTCTGATATTCAGGTGACATTTGTTTAGCATATCCGCCCGCTGTCTCAGCGGCTTTAAACTCTTCATTTTCTACCGCGATAAACTTTGCCCCAAGTGAAGCGACTTGCTCTTTTGTGGCTGGCCGTACATCCGTCGCGGTTGTGACCGCGCCCAGGCGGCGCGCGGTGGCAATCGCCTGAAGACCTGCAACACCAACGCCCATAATAAAGCATTTAGCCGGCGCGACTGTGCCAGCCGCCGTCATCATCATCGGCATAGCGCGACCATAAATGCTCGCACCTTCGACCACCGAACGATAACCTGAAAGATTGGATTGAGACGACAGAACATCCATGCTTTGCGCGCGGGATATGCGCGGAATATATTCAAGCGCAAAAGCTGTAACGCCAGCTTTGGCACAAGCCGCAGCATATTTCGGATTATCCGTTGGGTTCATCAAACCCGTTATACCCGCGCCCTTTTTAAGGCTGGCTACGAATTTCGCGTCACGACCCGTGATGGACATTACAAGATCAGCTGTTTTGGCCGCCGCTCCGTTTGAAGCCGCTATAGATGCGCCCGCATTTTTATAATCGTTATCAGAAAAATTCGCGGCAATACCGGCGCCTTTAACCACCGCAACATCATGACCAGACGCCACATATCCCTTCACCGTATCAGGTGTTGCGCTGACGCGGCCTTCAGCATTATCGCCTTGCTTGGCATCCGCATCTTTTAAAACAGCAATTTTCAAAACAGTCCCAGTCTCTAATTAAGTTGAATTCGCCTTATCCAAGATAAGTCGGCATTACGCTTAGGCGATGCCAGCTACAAACTTAGAGAGGATTGCACTAAAAATGAAAAAAGGAATGGCTCCAGCAATCATCCCTGCATACCACCCACCTTTAAGCTTGAGAGCAAGCCCTAAGATGACCCCAATGATCAAGGTCACGATAAGTGAGACAAACCAACCTAATGACGTGCCAAAAACAAGTGACGGATAAATCACAATAAGGGCAATTGCCGCGCCGCCATAAACGGTGAAACCCATAAACCCGCCAAATGTTTCCTTATGTCCCATGACACCCATCGTGCCTTTAACGTAATCAGAATGATCAGTTGCCATTTTAGTAGTCCCTTTTAGACGCTATGATTCAGACGTCTGCTATCATGAGCCGTTATGTTTCTCAATGGCTAACACGGCCGCACTATAAATATCATATTAACCACATCTCCTAACGGCGATTTTACCTTTTTGTCCCATATTGCAACGCTCAAGAGCCAAGACAACTTGGCCGTATTAGGATGAATAGCATGGGTAAAACGGTCCTCATCGTTGATGATGACCCGACTCAACGACGCTTATTACAAGCCGTCGTTGAGAAAAGCGGGTTTTCGACACTACAAGCCGATAATGGTGACACAGCCTTAGATATGGCGTTAAGCCCTGATGGCAGCAATATTCATGTTATGTTGCTCGATCTTGTTATGCCTGGCCGAAATGGCATGGAAACCTTAGAAGAGCTTCAGGCCAAACGCCCTGAGCTACCGGTTATCGTCCTGACTGGCAAAGGGTCGATTGATACTGTTGTTAAGGCCATGCAAATGGGCGCACGGGATTTCGTTGTTAAACCAGCCTCCCCTGAACGCATTATCGTGTCTATCCGTAACGCTTTAGCCATGAAGACGCTTGTCGGCGAAGTGAAGCGTTTAAAGAAAACAAAAGTTGGCGGTCTACAATTTTCTGACCTCATCGGTAATGCCGGCACTATGCGCTCGGTTGTGGCTATGGGTGAACGTGGCGCGAAAGCCAATATACCTATACTGATCACGGGTGAAAGCGGTGTTGGTAAAGAAGTTATTGCCCGCGCTATACAAGGCGCTTCTGAGCGGTCAGATAAACCTTTTATAACTGTCAATTGCGGCGCTATTCCTGAAAATCTTGTCGAATCTATTCTTTTTGGTCACGAAAAAGGATCTTTTACAGGCGCGAACTCTAAGCATTTAGGGAAATTCCAAGAAGCGCATACAGGTACATTATTCTTAGATGAGGTCGGCGAGCTTCCCTTAGAAATGCAGGTCAAATTACTCCGCGTTCTCCAAGAAGGTGAAGTTGATCCCATCGGCTCTAAAAGAACTGTTCCAGTCGATGTTCGTATTGTTTCGGCGACAAATCGCGACCTCGCCGAAGCTGTAAAGTCCGGCACCTTTAGAGAAGATCTATATTACAGATTAAATGTCTTCCCGATTGCTGTTCCGCCGCTGCGCGAACGCGCCGAAGATATCCCGGCCCTCGTCGAGCACTTTATTAAACGCTTTAACGTGCAAGAGAAAATGAACGTTGTGGGCTCGGAATCAGACACAATTGACCTGCTCAAAAATTATGAGTGGCAAGGAAATGTGCGTCAGCTTGAAAATACAATTTTCAGAGCCATGATTTTATCAGATGGGCATAAGTTAAAACCACAAGACTTTCCTCAAATTTCCGGACTTATACCGACAATGGCCAGTAAATCGGAAAATCCACTGACCGCTTTAGTCTCAAGCGGATCTGAGGAAATTGACCCATCTGTTACATTTTTAGACCGTGAAGGACATTTACGGACTTTAGAAGACATCGAACGCGATCTCATTCAATTCGCGATTGAAAACTATTCGGGGCATATGAGCGAAGTCGCAAGGCGTCTGGGTATTGGGCGCTCAACACTTTATCGAAAAGTCAGAGAGCATGAACTCGACGTCGAAAGCGTCAAAACTGCATAATGGCATGAATGTTGCACAAACAGCACAGAATTACAGGGAAAGACCATGAACACTTTATTTAAACTCACACTCGTTGCCGGGGTTGTCGCGTCGGCTTTTAATATCCCAGCTCCTGCTGAAGCAGGCCTATTCTCTGGTTTGCGCGGTATGTTTGCACCGCAATCAGACGTGTCAGCATTTGAAGGCCGGTTTATTCAGCCTCAGAGCCAAACTCTCGGCCATAATGTGTCTTGGCAAGAAAGACGCTTACAGGCCCCGACGTCATACGCTCAATCAAGTTATCAAGCCCCTAGCCATGCATCATCTCGGGTGCAGGAACCAGGCGTTCGGTATTATACTGCGGAAGAATATTATGGCCGTAAACAACACCAAACGGCGCCGAAAAAGTTCGGATTAGGCTATGGAAATGTTTATGATTACGAAAGTGGTCGCTGTGGTAGTGCTTGCGCAAGACCAGCACCGACGCGTACATATGCGCCCCGTCAAACTTATGTACCCCGTCAAACTTACCAACAGACTTATCGTCAAGTTACACAGTATAAGTGTTGGAATGGTCAAATTGTATCAGATGCCGGTGGATGTCCTGATCAAACAGTAACGGAAACTATTCCGCAATTCAGATGCTGGGACGGAGAAGTTGTGACGGATGCTGACGCATGTAAACTTCAACCGGTTACGCGTGAAGTGGCTGTGTCATCAAGCAACAACTACATCTCTACGCCAAGCTATAGCTCTAGCACCGAAACAGCGAATTGCCCTTCGGGAACAGCGAAGCAAACCGATGGAACATGTTTAGAGATAAGTTCATCTCCGATCACAAGTTATGACAGCTCATCTAGCTATAGCAGCTCATCTAGCTATGGTAGCGGGTCAACTTACAGCGGAAGTATCCCAACTAATTGTCCGTCAGGAACGACAGCTCAATCTGATGGAACGTGTTTAGAAAGTGGATCATCATCATTCACTAACTCTTACACGAGTAGTCCTTATGCTGGGTCTTCTGTTGAGCTCTTCTCAACACCTGCTCCGACAACTACGCCTTCATATGGTTACATTTCTGATGGTGTCTATGGTTCAACGGATTATCCGCCGCTCAGAAAATAATATAGCCCATTAGCCCTCAAGGCTAACCCTCTCGGTTAGTCTTCACAAGCCTCAAAAAAGGCTTTTTCGGAGGTAGGACATAATCAGGCATAAAGGGCTGCTCTTTTTGGGGCGGCCTTTCTTTATGGTCAATCATATCATCTTCGATATGCCGCACGCGAGGCGTGAACCCATTTTTTGATTTAAACCCTTTAGTCTTAAAACTGGATTTAGGCTTAGTCTTCCAGCTGTCAGCCGTGCGTTCATAATCTGCATCGGGGTCATCAGATGAGAGCGGCTTTTTCTTGAGCTCTTTGACTTTCTTATTCATCGCAGCAACGACACGTTTCTGAGCAAAGCTTAGGGCGTCCCCTGGCCTACCTTTTTCTCGGTCGTGAAAGGCCGAGCCGAATTTATCGAGACGTTCAACAATGCTCTCGCCAAATTCATTTTCAAAATCTGAAATTTCGCCCTTATCGGTCAGCGTGCGGCGTAAGCGCTCAATTTTACGCCTGGCATTACGCGCAGACCGCTCGCGGGCCTTGGCTTGCTTTTCGCGTTGCCGCTCTAGCGCAGCATCACGCGCGGCTTGCTCCGCTTGCCATTGCTCCTTGTCATAATCTAATTTGTCATAATCTGGCGACATTCCTTCACATTATCATAAACAGAACAAAAGTCGAACATTTATTTAAGCAGGCTACTGATCCGCCACAACATCCATATAGATATCCAGCAAAGCTTCTTGCTCGGCCCGCTCGGCGGCATCTTGTTTACGCAGCGATATAACCCGCCGAACAACCTTGGTATCCAGACCAAAGGTTTTCACCTCGGCGTAAACCTCACGAATATCCGCCGCGAGCTCTGTTTTCTCAGCCTCTAACCGTTCAATACGGGCGATGAATTGCTTGAGTTTTTCACGGGTGGCTTGACCTAATTGCTCGGAGCGGTCGGCATCAGAAAGCATGAGATATCCTGTATAATTTTGAATTTAGGGTCAGAGTAATTTCCTCCCGCAAATAAACCAGACAAGCCCAAATAAACCAGACAAGCGAAGTCATTTGTTGTGGATGGAATATCTGTTATGAGAGGAAAAAGGATGTTTTCATGCGCAAATTTATTCTCACAGCTACATGTTTATCACTCGCCGCGCCTGCCATGGCTAATGACATTCCATCGCCGAGCTGCCCAGCGGGGGATGATTACACCCTCGCCATTCATGGCGGCGCAGGCGTTATCCTCAAAGAAAATATGTCAGACGACAAAGAGACGGCCTACCGCAAATCCCTAAAGAAGGCGCTGGACCTAGGCGGGGAGATGCTGGGACAGGGCTATAGCGCCCTCGACAGCGTTCAATTTGTGGTCATGGCCCTCGAAAACGACCCTAAATTTAATGCGGGCAAAGGCGCTGTCTTCTCAGCGGCGGGCATAAATGAACTTGATGCCTCGATCATGGATGGGCGCGACCGCAATGCCGGCGCCGTGGCCAGCGTGACCACTATCAAAAACCCTATCGTTCTGGCCCGCGCCGTCATGGACAAATCCCGCCACGTCATGCTCCAAGGCGAAGGCGCTGAAACATTTGCCAAAGCGCAAAAGATTGAAACCGTTGACCCCAAATATTTCTTCACCAAGCGCCGCTGGAACCAGATGAAGAAAAAAGTGAAAGCCAATAAAGCGAAAAAACACAGCTTTCTCAACACGCCCGAAACCAAATATGGCACCGTCGGCGCTGTGGTCAAAGACAATTGCGGCAATCTCGCCGCGGGCACCTCAACGGGCGGCCTGACAGCGAAAGAATTTGGCCGCGTGGGCGACGCCCCCATCATCGGCGCAGGCACTTACGCCGATAATCGTTACTGCGCTGTCTCGGCCACGGGCACGGGCGAGTTCTTCATCCGCGCTGGTGTGGCGCGCGATATTTGTTCCCGCCGAGAATATCTGGGCGAGACGATTATGGATGCCGCCAATCACGTCATCCACACAACGCTGACGGATATGAAGGGCGATGGCGGCGTTATCGCGATTGATGATGACGGCAATTATAGCTTTAGCTTTAACACAGCGGGCATGTATCGCGGCGCGAATAAAGGCGGCGAAACGGTCATAGAAATCTTTGAGGCGAAATAGCCGCACACCCTTAAAGGTGCCGCCGACGTATAACGCTATGAAATGAGATTTTTCTAGGTTAGATAGACCAAACGAAAAGGTAGAGAGACCAAAAGGATAAAACATGCTCATTCTCTGGATTTTAACGGCCCTTGCCTTTCTCTTTGTTTTGCTCAGCCTCGTCATGGGCGCGAAACATATGGGCGGCAAAGCCGAAGGCGCGCGTGAGCTCTCCAATACATGGATGCGCCGCCGCGTTGTCGGCCAAGCCGCCGCTGTCGGGCTTTTGCTTCTGACGGTTTATATGCAGTCCAAGAGCAAAGGCCTCTAGCTTGGTAAAGCTCAATAAAATCTACACGCGTACGGGCGATGACGGGACCACAGGCCTCGTCGATGGCTCGCGCCTATCCAAAGATGATATCCGCGTGCGCGCTTATGGCGACGTTGACGAAACCAATAGCGTCATAGGCCTTGTGCGGCTGCATCTGGAAAACCGCCGCCTTGATGATATGCTCGCGCGCATTCAAAATGATTTATTTGATCTAGGCGCAGACCTCGCCACCCCGCTCCCAAAAAAAAATGAGCCCGATAGCGAATATGCGCTGCGCATGGTCCCCGCGCAAGCCAGCCGGCTTGAGAGCGAACTGGACGCTTTAAATGCGGACCTCGAGCCGCTGACCAGCTTTGTCCTCCCCGGCGGCTCGCCGCCCGCGGCCTATCTGCATCAGGCCCGCACCGTCTGCCGCCGCGCGGAACGCGTCTGCGTCGCCCTCGCCGCAGAGCAGCCCATCACCCCCGCCGCCCTGACATACCTCAACCGCCTATCAGACTTCCTCTTCGTCGCCGCCCGTTGGTGCAATGACCAAGGCGAAACAGATGTGAAATGGGTACCCGGCGCCAATCGGTAAAACTCTATTGAGTAGATTAAATACTTAATTTTTTTGGGTTATGCTAAATTCAAATATAAAAAATATAAAAATCATAAAAAAGTTAGTTGTGAATAAATTCTTCAGAATTAACAACGAATCTTTTTCTTGTTTGTTTATTAGTGACAAAAAAAATTGTTGGCTGTTTGTCAGCTTTTGTTAGCAGCTAACTAGTTTGTAGGCATAATATTATTGACAATACTACTTGTTGCTAATATTATATATAATAATATCAACAAAAGTTGCCTTATATGCCTATTGAGCCATCCGAGTTAAACTTCGAAAATGCAATTGATTATCACTATGAGCAATTTCCGCCATCAAATTTAAATTATGAACGTTTAATAAAGCCATTAAGTGGTGCTGTGGATGCAATCGCACGATTTGACCAAATGCTAACTACATTGAAAAATTCTGACATATTGTTAGCCCCCTTACGCAATCAAGAAGCAGTCATTTCATCTAGAATGGAAGGTACTATCAGCACGATGGACGAAATCCTGAGGTATGAGGCAGATCATGAAGAAGGTACGTCAACGAATGGAAATGCACGTTCTGAAGTTATTGAAACTATTTTATATCAACGTGCATTGCGTAGTGCTGAAAAAGCTATGAAAGAAGGAGCCCCGTTAACCCAACATATGATAAGAAGCTTGCATCAAATGTTGTTGTCGTGGGGGCGGGGAGCAAGAAAATCTCCAGGTATGTATAAAGATGAGCAGAATTATATAGTTGGAAAAAAACGGGAAGTATTATTTATACCTATAAATACTCAAAGTCTTGCTATGGGAATGGATAAATTATTAGATTATATAAATTTAGACGACAGTCAAATTTTGATTAAAACTGCTAATGCCCATCTAGAATTTGAGGCTTTACATCCTTTTAAAGACGGTAATGGTAGAGTGGGACGAATGTTAATTACATTAATGCTATGGAACTCAAAAGTTATATCAGCACCTCACTTTTATATAAGTGGTTATCTTGAAGAACGTAAAGACGAGTACACCTCTTTGATGAGAGAAGTATCTGAAAATCAAAATTGGACTGATTGGTGCGAGTTTTTTTTGAAGGCAATTGAAGCGCAAGCAAACAAAAATTTGGAAGTGGCTAGTTCAATATCTGAACTTTATGAAGAAATGAAATTTGTCTTTAGTGATCTTTTAGCATCTAAGTACAGTATAAATGCTTTAGATTTTATTTTTGCGAATCCTGTTTTTCGTAATGGAAGGTTTGGCTCTAAAAGTGGCATTCCAACGGCTACTGCACGCAGGTTTACTCCAATTTTAGTTAATGCGGGTTTGTTAGATGTAATCGACCAAGCTGCGGGTAGTCGGTCTGCAATGTATAGATTTGAACCTATGATGGACTTAGTAAGAGTATAGGGTATCTATTAAAGTTAGGCTGAATTTATTTTTGATGATCTGATAAAAAACTTAATCCTCAGGAACTCGGAGGGTGGTATAGCTATTACTGTTGACATTGAGTCGGGGTCCAGTAAGCAACGATCTCTCACCTATCCATGACCCCAAAAACTCTGTGCCGGGTCTTTGTGAGGTATTAGGCCCAACCGGCTTGCTTAGGTAGCGACAGCTATCGTACGGGCATGACTTCGGGATTAAGAGTGCCCTCACACAAAAATCATCGCCGCGAGAGTAGCATTTCGTAAAACACTATAAAAACTTTTGGTATTCCATCGGGATGCCACTCTCGCGGGCTGTCCACTTTTTTTGTTGGCAGGTTGCCGCCCGCCAACCCAACCTGCGTTGGGGTACAGCGGGAAGAAAATTTCTAGCCCCGCTTTTGTCGGGGTTGGCGCACGCACAGCTATGTTTGATCGTTATTATTCATGTCACACCGCCGCAAGCCTTGGCTTGCCCGGTGTCCATATCTAGGACGGTCGTCTTACGCTGATGTTTGTATGTCGCGCGATATCTAGTTATGGATACCGGGCGGCTCTTACAGAACCGCGACGGTAAGACGAAACGTTCCAGTTTGCTATTTTCCGGTGTTCAAATGGTATTTCACGCGGCCTGCAATATCGGGGACGGAGGAGCGGCCTGTGAATAGCTCGACGAATTTGCCGGTCTTATCCATGAAATAGATAATGTCGGAATGATCGACCGTATAATCGCTCGCGCTTTCGGGCGCTTCGACAATTTGCGAATAAACTTTGAAGGCGGCCTTGGCGATCTCGACCTGCTCTTGGCTCCCTGTCAGGCCGACGAGACCGTCTGGAAATCCATTGGCGCCGACATAGGGCTTCAGGCTCTCGGGCGTATCGCGCTCAGGGTCCACACTCACAAAAAGGTAATTAAGCTTATCGGCCTCTTTATCGACTTGCGCCTGCACCGCGCCCATTTTCTGCAAAGCGGTCGGGCAGATATCGGGGCAATAGGAAAAGCCGAAATAAATGAGCTGGGGTTTGCCGATAAAGCCCTCTTGCGTCTGCGCGGCCCCATTATGGTCGATCAGCGAAAACGCGCCGCCAATATCGGCCTCGCCAGAGACAACCGTCTTGCCCACTCTGGCTGTCGGCTTTTCACCGCAGGCGGCCAAGATCGAGGCCGGCAGAATGACAGCAACACAACCGTTAAGGATAAATTTCATCATGGCTTTCATCTGAACTCTCTCATCTCTATAAAGCCCGCATGACCATGCAAGACTTATCTGACGGGAAGGATTTGAACAGGCCATCCCCAACCGTCAAGACGCCAACTGACGCACCACTGCGCCGCCGCGCTAATACATCGGGTCAGCTTAGACGTAACACGCTTGTCCAATTAAGATGGGCGGCGATTTTCGGACAAAGCGTGGCTCTGTTAATCGTCTCGCAAATCTTGGGCTATGACTATCCGGTCTGGCCCTGCGTCGCCATCATTGCGCTCAGCGTGCTCGTGAACATCGTGACCACGGCCGCTTATGAGCTTGATCGGCGTGTCGGTGACCGCGAAGCGGGCATACAGCTGGGCTTTGATCTGCTGCAGCTCGTCGCCCTGCTGTGGCTGACGGGCGGGATAAGCAATCCGTTCTCGCTCCTCATCTTGGCCCCCGTTGTGACCAGCGCAACAACGCTGAATAAAAAGGTGCTCTTCACCCTCGGGATGTTGGCGACGGCGTTATCCTTCGCGCTTCTGTTTAATTATCGACCCCTGCCTTGGGACCCGGCGGGGAGCTTTACCCTGCCCTTCATCTTTCGGGTCGGCGTTTGGATTGCGATTATGGTCGGCAGTGCCTTTACCTCGCTCTATGCGTGGCGGGTGACCCGTGAAAGCCGGCGCATGTCTGACGCGCTCGCGGCAACAGAAGCCGTGTTAGCGCATGAGCAAAAGCTCTCGGCATTGGGCGGCATGGCGGCGGCGGCGGCGCATGAGCTAGGCACACCCCTTGCGACCATACAGGTCACAGCCAAGGAAATGAGCCGCGAGCTTGATCCTAAAACCCCGCTGGGTGAAGACGCCGCGCTGATGCTCTCACAAGCCCAAAGATGTCGCGAGATATTGGAACAATTATCCCTGCGCGGTGATGAAGGCGACGCTATTCATGATACGCTGTCATTAGAAGATTTGCTCGAAGAGGCCGCGGAGCCCTATATCACCTTCGGGAAAGATATCGCTCTGGATGTTATCGGGGATGGAGATGAGCCGACCTTGAGACGCCAAGCGGAACTGCTCTATGGGCTTAAAAACTTCATCGAAAACGCCGTTGATTTTGCCAAAGACTCCGTCGAGCTTAAAGGTGTCTGGGACGCGCAAAACCTCGTTGTGACTATTGAGGATGACGGAGATGGGTTCGACCCGACCATAATGGGCCGACTAGGACAGCCTTATGTCAGTAGGCGCCAACGCCCGAAACAAGTGGATGAACTCGCCGGCGGGTTAGGGCTAGGCGTTTTTATTGCGACAACCTTGATTGAACGTACAGGCGGAAAGGTCAATTTCGGCAGGAGCACAATGGGCGGGGCGCAAATTCGTATAGTCTGGCCCCGCAAAAATGCAGAGCTATTCCTCTAGTCATTAAGCCACATTGCCCCTATATAGAGAACAGAGTAGAGGAAAGATTATGACCGACTACAATATCCCCGAAGACAATACCCTCATGATATTAGATGATGATGGCCCTTTTAGAAACCGATTGGGCCGCGCCATGGAACATCGCGGCTTTTCAGTACAGCTTGTCGAAACCGTGGCAGAGGCCAAAGCTGTCGCGCAGTCCAAACCGCCTGCGTTTGCGGTTTTAGATATGCGGCTCGAAGACGGAAATGGCCTAGATGTTATTGACAAAATTCATGAAACGCGGCCCGATTGCAAAATGGTGATGCTGACAGGCTATGGAAATCTTGCGACGGCTGTGTCCGCCGTCAAACGCGGCGCTGTTGATTATTTGGCAAAGCCTGCTGACGCTGATGATGTCTGCAAGGCTTTATTGGCCACACAGGGCGCCGCGCCTGAGCCGCCAGAGAACCCTATGTCGGCTGATCGCGTGCGCTGGGAACATATTCAGCGCGTCTATGAGCTCTGCGGGAAAAATGTATCTGAGACGGCAAGGCGCTTGAATATGCACCGCAGAACGCTTCAGAGAATTCTGGCCAAACGCGCCCCGCGCTAGGCTGGGGTACCATTCGCGTCCACATTATAGGCTGATCTGAAAAACAGCCCAAAGAGACGCGCGCCGAAACTCTCATCCGCTTGTGCGATATGATCCGCTGCTTGGGTCATACTCATTGCGCCTATATTTTCGGTCAGCGGATCTAACATACCGACGGGGAAATTTTCATAGGCCATCGACCATGAGGAAAAACTTCTCTCCATTGTTTTGCCTGAATGTATTAGCTCCACACCTTTATGTCTGGGATCGGCTTGGATAGAGGCATAGAGGTTTTGCACAGTGGTTTCATCGCCCTCCAATATTTGAAGAAACCGAACGCCATCAAAACAGAGCAGGCCTGTAATATTGTTATCTTGGTTATGTTTGCGCGCGCCTTTTAAAAGGGCCAAAACATCAACATCCTTTTGAAGTGGCAAACTCGTATAAATAAGTTCAAAAAACATTATAGTACAAACTCAGACAATTATTTTCCTATTTATTACAAGCGTTTAAAATTTAGCCTAATACGAAACCCGTAAAACTCGGTCATCAATATTTTGACTTTTACCTTATTCGATGCAATTTTACTCGAAAAGGGGAAATCATGACAATAACAATAAAAAGTTTTTCAAAAACGCAGCATTACATCGGGGCCTCTATCGCTACGCTTGTCATTGCGGCCTGCTCACCTGCTGACAGCCCTACAGACACGGCTTCAAAAACACCGCAATCCGCACAAGAGGAGACGACTAAAGCCAGCACACAAACGGCTGGCTTTGATGAGAATAAAAACGTCTATTTTGGTGATTTACATATCCATACGAAAAATAGTTTCGACGCTTATATTTTCAACGTCCGTAGCACGCCCGATGATGTTTACCGTTTTGCCAAAGGCGAAAGCGTCAGACATCCGTCAGGCTTTGATATTAAAATTGGCGGCGACCCTCTCGACTTTGTGGCTGCAACAGATCACGGCGCTTATATGGGCATTCTGCCTCAGCTCAATAATCCTGACAGTCCGCTCTCTAAACTCGACATCGCGCAAGGAATGTTTGGAACTGACCCTGCCGCAATCACAGCGGCTTTTGGCCTTATTGGAGGCTCTGTCAGAAGCGGAAAACCTTACCCAGAAATCTATGACCGCGAATTTATCGACAGCACCTGGCAAGATACAGTCGCCACAGCCGACAAACATTATCAGCCTGGGAAATTAACAACCTTCGCGGCCTATGAATATACGGCCGTCTCCACACAGGGACGCGGAGATAATAGTTTTATTGGCGGAAACTTACACAGAAATGTTGTCTTCAAAGATGCGGCCCCAAACCGCCTTTTCTCAACGCTCGACTCCATCAACCCCGAAGACCTCTGGACATGGATGGACGGGCAACGCGCAGAAGGTCGCGACGTCATGGCCATCCCCCATAATTCAAATGTATCCGACGGCGAAATGTTCGCCCTTAAAAAATATTACGGCGGCGATATCGACAGCGCCTATGCGGCCCAACGCATTAAGAACGAACCCATCGTTGAAATGACACAAGTCAAAGGAACATCCGAAACACACCCTGCGCTAAGTCCCAATGACGAATGGGCCAATTTCGAAATTTATGAGCTGCTTTTAAGCTCTGAAGTCGTCTCAAAAATTAGGGGTAGCTATATTCGAGAAGCCTTGGCGAATGGTCTGGATATAGAAAAAACAACGGGCACTAACCCATATAAATTTGGTCTCATCGGGGCCTCTGACACACATGTCGCTGGCGGGGCTTTTGACGAAAAAGACTACTGGTCCAAGGTCGGCATTTTGGACGGAACCGCAGCAGGCCGCGGCTCGGTTCCTCCTGGCGGCGCAAAAACTTGGGACGGTGTAAAACGTGATCCCAACGCAGAAAACTGGTTTACCAAATGGGGAGCCTCAGGCCTTGCCGCCGTTTGGGCAGAAGAAAATACGCGAGAATCAATCTACGAAGCGATGGAGCGTAAAGAAACATACGCCACCACTGGCCCGCGTATAAAAGTCCGCATGTTTGCAGGCTATGATTATGATGCTGGCCTCTTGGATGATACGGATATGATTTCTAAAGCCTATGCAGATGGCGTCCCTATGGGCGGCGAACTTGCAGCCTCTGATAATGCGCCTAGATTTTTAGTCTGGGCAATGCGCGACCCACGTAATGCGCCTCTCCAGCGCTTACAAATAGTTAAAGTTTGGCATGAAGGCGGTTTCGCGAAAGAAATGCTCTATGACATCGCCTGTTCTGATAGTGGGAGTGTTGATCCCGCTACGCATCGCTGCCCCGATAACGGAGCAACTGTTGATTTGACGGATTGCTCCATTTCCGCGGATAGCGGCGCGCCGGAATTAAAAACGCTTTGGCAAGACCCGGATTTTGATCCTACAATAGCGGCCAGTTATTACGTCCGCGTTCTTGAAAATCCAACCTGTCGATGGAGTACATGGGACGCTTTGAAAGCTGGCGTTGAACGTCACCCAGACCTTCAACCCACACTTCAAGAGCGGGCCTACACATCGCCAATTTGGTATAATCCAGAGAATTAATAGACGTTCCATGAAACAATATTTTCACGAACCTCTGGTTCATTTTATCATACTCGGTGGTCTGCTCTTCGCAGGCCATTCTCTTTGGCAAAGCAAGCTGTCTAAAGCTGATTATACAATAACTGTCAGCCCAGATGAAATGGAGCGCCAAGCGACCATTTTTGCGAGTGAAAATCGCCGTCAGCCCACGGATGAAGATCTTCAAGCCCTTCTCTTTGCTTATGTCGAAGAGCAAGCCTTAATGCGGGAAGCGACCCGTCTGGGGCTTGGGGGCGATGATACAATTATCCGCCGCCGCTTAGCGCAAAAAATGCGCTTCATGATTGAAGATATTGACGCCCCGCAAGACCCTGATGACGCAACATTAGACGCATGGTTTCAAGATAATATTCATAAATTTATTAAACCCGAAACGCGTAGTTTTTCTCATATATATTTCAGTCCTGAAAAACATGGCGAGGATATGGATAAGACTATGCAAACAGTCATGCAAAGCGTTGATAGCACGAATTGGGAGAGCCTTGGCGATCCCTTTATGCTCAAACGCGATTTTACGCGCTTATCAACGATAGATGTCAGCCGATTATTTGGGGCTGATTTCGCAGCAGGTGTTTTCAATGCCAGTAAAGATGGTTGGCAAGGTCCGATTGATTCCGCCTTTGGACGACATCTCGTTAGGATTGATGAGACAACTTCAAAAATTACGCCTGATTTAAATGATGTTCGCCCCCAAGTCATAAGCGCGTGGCAAGACGAAACGCAGCGCAGCGCAAATGCTGATAGACTGAAAACTTTAATCAAAAAATATAAGGTCGTTGTTGAGGACGAGAACCCGTGAGGGCGTTTTTAGCTCTCCTTCTTCTTTGGGTATCTTCTAGCCTTGCGCAGGCCCATGAAGTTCGGCCAGCTTTTCTGAGCCTGACAGAAACAGCGCCCTCAGAATTTACAATGCTCTGGAAACAGCCAGTTCTAGAAGGCAAACGCTTAAAAATAACGCCAACCTTTTCAGAAGACTGCACATTAGGTCATGCAACCCTATCCCAGCGCGGCGCGACCGTTATTGAAACACGAGGGGTCTTTTGTCCTTTGACAGAGGGAACAATATCATTCCCGGGCTTAGAGCGCACCCTGACAGATGTTTTTGCTCAAATCACATATCTATCAGGCGAGAGCCGTTCCGCTCTTATCAAACCAGAATCTCCTCACTTTGATCTTGTCAGTGAGACGACAAGTGTTGTTGGGCAATATTTAAAAATTGGCGTTGATCATATTATCTTTGGCTGGGATCATCTTCTGTTTGTCATTGGCCTCACCTTGTTAGTTGCGCGCAGGCAAATAATAGGCGTCGCCACGGCCTTCACTGTGGCGCATTCTATTACGCTGGGCTTAGCTGCCTTTGGTCTTTTTACTTTCCCAATCCGCCCTGTAGAAATTCTCATTGCGGCCAGTATTGTCTTACTAGGGCTTGAGATTATGAGGAAACAAAAAGGCCAAACAAGTTTGGCGACCGAGCGTCCTTACTTAATTGGGTTTCTCATAGGACTAATACATGGCTGCGGTTTTGCCAGCGCGCTCTCAGAAATCGGACTCCCCAAGGGTACAGAATTACTCGCCTTGCTCCTCTTTAATATTGGCGTGGAACTCGGACAATTTGCCGTCATCATTTTGGCCATTATTATTCTGAGCCTCATCGCCAAAAACAGTCAGGCTTTATACAGAAAAACAGAAACATTTCTGGCCTACGGACTCGCCAGCATCGCCATGTTCTGGTTTATGCAGCGTGTCAGTGAATATTGGGTCGCCTAAGCCGCTTTCAAACTTTGCGCTAAAGCATCCGCTTCTACTGCCGCGCAGAACAAATGATAAAATGTACTGGTCGGCATGACCTTTGAGATAATCTCGCCCTCTGGATTAAGCTGATCACACCACCCACCCTTAACAGGAACATCCAGATAATAGCGCATAAGCGCTCTTATCGCTTTGGCCGCATCGCCTAGATATTCGAGCTGTCCTGCCGCCGCTTGCGCAACAGATGCTTTAATCAATTCGGTTTGCGGCCAGCTTCGCAGCGTTGGTTTTGACGGCGAACCGTCAAGTTCTACAGCGTCACATAAAAGTCCAAGTTTTGGGTTCAGGCCATATTCCATACCACCTTCAAATAACGCATTGGCATAGGCGTCCATATTTCGGCCAGAGAGTCGCTCATACACTCTGAGCAGCCAACACCATTCCATCATATGACCAGGCTCGGTTGGTCCTCCATCACCATTTTCTGGCGACCAGTCAGGATTAAAAAACTCGAGCAAAGCTTTCTTATCGGCATCAAAGTAATGGGTCTCGAACAATTCAAACATAGCCCCTGCCATCTCTAAATATTGAGCCTGCCCCGTCAGTTCATTGAGCGCCAGAAAGGCTTCAAACAAATGCATATGCGGATTTTGACGCCGCATGGATGACGCCGGTTTCGGCAATCCCTCATACCATCCGCCATTCTCAGCTTTCAAATGCGTGTTTAGAAACGCCAATGTGTCTTCAGCTATTTTCAAGGCCGCATGATCATCAAAAGCCTTATACCGCCACGCCCCGCTGAGCAGAACAAAAGCCTGCGCGTAAGTATCGCGCATATCATCATGCATCGCGCCTGTACCTGTTACGAGGTGCGCACAACCCCGCGGACCATTCCCGGCAATATAGTCACCCCCCGCAAAGCCGGGGCCTGTCAAAAATTGCCACGCATGATTGCAGGCCGTTTTGCTGTCCTCATACCAGCCGAGATGCGCGGCGTGAGCATAAACATAAACATAACGCGCTTGCACGCGCACGCGCCGCAAATGATCAGCATCAGGGCTTCCGTCCATAAAGAGCTGTTCATAAACACCCCCGCGCGGGTCACAGGCGTTTTCAGCCCAAAACCTAAGGGCTATCTTACACCAAGCGGTGAAGTCTGCGCTTGCGTCTAAAAACTCTTTTTTCATGACGTTACCAAACCACAAAACGATAAAGATAAGCTAAAGACAGTATCCCTAGGGCAATTTCTTCAGTAGAACATACCATTCATAGGCCTTATTTAAGGCTCTAAATAATCCTTATTCAGATTGTCGGACGTTGTGACATCGTGTTGAGTGTTTATTATGCCCTAAATAATTAGGACTTAATGTGAAATATTCTGCTCTCAGAATAGCCAAAGAAGCCTTAACAGGTCACAAAGGTTGGAAACCTGTTTGGCGGAAGGCTACCCCTAAACCTAATTATGATTTCATCATTATTGGCGGCGGCGGTCATGGCCTCGCGACAGCTCATTATCTGGCGTCAAAATTTGAACAAAAGCGAATTGCCGTTTTAGAAAAAGGCTGGATTGGCGGAGGCAATGTGGGGCGCAACACAACAATCATTCGCTCTAATTATATGCTGCATGAAAATGAAGGCTTTTACGAATTTTCTCTCAAGCTTTGGGAAGGCTTAGAGCAGGATGTCAATTATAATGCTATGGTGAGCCAGAGAGGGATTTTAAACCTCTATCACTCTGATCCACAGCGAGATGCTTATGCACGGCGTGGAAATGCGATGATTATAAATGGTGCCGATGCTGCTCTTTTAGATTCAGATGCCGTTCGTAAAATGTACCCCTTTTTGAATTTCGAGAATGCCCGCTTCCCTATTCGCGGAGGATTACTTCAAAAACGCGGCGGCACAGTTCGTCATGATGCTGTGGCTTGGGGTTATGCCCATGCCGCAGACAAGCGTGGTGTAGATATTATAAAAAATTGCGAAGTCACTGGTTTTGACATTCAAAATGGGCGCTGCGTGGGGGTCGAGACAACACGCGGGCCCATAAAAGGTAAAAAGATTGGTGTTGCTGTGGCAGGAAATTCAGGCCGCGTTATGGCTATGGCAGGCTTGCGCCTCCCCATGGAAAGCCATGTTCTTCAAGCCTTTGTCAGTGAGGGTTTAAAGCCTCTGATTGACGGCGTTATCACTTACGGCGCGGGGCATTTTTATGTTAGCCAATCGGATAAAGGCGGCCTTGTCTTTGGCGGCGATATTGATGGTTATAATAGCTACGCCCAGCGTGGAAACCTTCCTGTTGTCGAAGACGTCTGCGAAGGCGGTATGAGCTTGATGCCTATGATTGGTAAAGCCCGCCTGCTGCGTATGTGGGGCGGCATTATGGATATGTCCATGGATGGCTCACCCATCATTGATAAAACGCATATAGACGGTCTCTATTTTAATGGCGGATGGTGTTATGGCGGATTTAAAGCGACACCAGCAAGTGGCTACAGCTTCGCCCATTTACTCGCCACAGACACACCGCATGAAACCGCTAAAGCTTACCGCCTAGATCGTTTCTCTCGCGGACTTATGATTGATGAAAAAGGAGAAGGCGCTCAGCCTAATCTACACTAATGATTATCAATCACCCTCTCCTTGGCCCTCGTGATGCGTCTGAATTTTCTTATCTTGGCGATGCCTCTCTTATGCATCGCCCAAGCCCGAAATCGGAAAACGCGGCGCAAGACTTTTATGAGTATCAATATTTAAGGACCAACCCGCCAGGTGAATTACGCGAATTATGGTATCATGAACAAGGTGATCGCTCATGGCTTGTGGTCACACGTAACATTTCTACCCATGAAATCATCAAAGTTGAACTCGCCAGAGATGTCGCAAGGTTGTCCAAATGAGCCTTATCGATAAGTCTAAAACTTTAAACTTCAACTTTGATGGAAAAGCCTATCACGGGTTTGAAGGTGACACGCTCGCCTCTGCACTTCTACGTTCAGGCGTAAGGATCATCGGCAGGAGTTTCAAATATCACCGCCCGCGCGGCATTGTCGGAGCGGGGGCGGAAGAGCCTAACGCCCTCGTGGAAATTCACGCACATGGCACGTGTGAACCTAACCGCCGCGCGACCACGATAAAGCTATTTGATGGACTGGATGCCCGCAGTCAAAACACTATGGGATCTCGTAATTTTGACTTATTAGCCATCAATGATTTGATGCATCCTTTTCTGGCGGCTGGATTTTATTATAAGACATTTATGTGGCCCAAAGCCTTTTGGGAAAAACTCTATGAGCCCGCCATTCGCCGCGCGGCGGGGTTGGGCACTCTTGCACGCACCCCTGACCCAGATAGCTATGATAAGGGTTTTTTACATTGCGATGTCTTGGTCATAGGCGCGGGGCCAGCAGGTCTGCAAACAGCTCTCAATTTAGGACGCGCGGGACAAAACATTATTCTGGCCGATGAAGACTTCCATATGGGCGGGAGACTTTTATCAGAAAATTTTGAAATCAATTCATCCCCTGCTCTAAATTGGATAACAAAAACTCTTACCGAATTACGCAATCTACCCAACGTTCGTTTGTTGCCGAGGACAACAGTTTACGGTGTTTATGATCACGGCATTTATGGCGCCCTAGAAACTAAAACGGATAAAATAGGCGAAACAAGTCCTCGCCAAATTCTATGGCGCATATACGCGAAATCATCTGTACTTGCGGCGGGCGCAACTGAACGCCCTATTGCCTTTGCTAATAATGACAGGCCGGGCATCATGCTCGCCAGCGCAGTGCGAAGCTATCAGATCCGTTACGGGATTGATTTAAACACCATAGCGCTTCTAACAAATAATGATGATGGCTTAAGAACTAAAAACCAGCACCTAATAGACACGCGGCAAGGCCAGCACATTGTAGACGTTGCGGGGCGCAAAGGCGTTAAATCCATCCAGTTAAACTCTGGAGAGAAACTCTCGGTTAGTCATGTGGCTATGTCAGGCGGCTGGAATCCGAATGTGCATCTGACATGTCATAAGCGCGCAAAGCCGCTATGGAATGATGAGCTCTCCTGTTTTGTACCAGACCCAAATAAAATTCCCTCAGATATGACGGTTATAGGGGCGGCCAATGGATCCTTTTCTACACATGGAGCTTTGCTTGATGCCAATAAAGCGTCCGAAAAATTAGGCGCAAAAGCGGCGCCCCTTCCCACAGCAGAAGACGCCCCTATTAACATCACACCGTTCTGGCATGTCCAAGGCATAAAACGGGCTTGGATTGATTTCCAAAATGATGTGACGGCCAAAGATATCATCCTAGCTCATCAAGAAGGGTTTTCCTCTGTTGAACATGTGAAGCGCTACACCACGCTGGGCATGGCCACAGATCAAGGCAAAACGTCTAATGTCACGGGATTGGCTATTTTAGCCCAAGCCACAGGGCAAACCATTCCCGAAACTGGTACAACAATATTTCGGCCGCCCTATACGCCCGTTCCGATTGGCGCATTTGCGGGGCAGCATCGCGAGCACCATTTCAAACAGACCCGCTTAACCCCCAGTCACACATATGCAGCTGAAATAGGCGCAACATTTATTGAAACAGGTTATTGGAAACGCGCCCAATGGTTTGCCCGAGACGGAGAACAAGGCTGGCGCGATTCCGTTGACCGCGAAGTCATCATGACCCGTAACTCCGTCGGCATATGTGATGTCTCGACATTAGGTAAAATCGACATTCAAGGAGCGGATGCCGGTAAATTCCTCAACAAAGTTTACGTCAATACGTTCAGCACGCTTAAGCCCGGAAAATGCCGCTACGGCCTTATGCTGCGTGAAGACGGCATGGCCATGGATGATGGCACCTCGGCCCGCCTGTCAGAAACCCATTACGTCATGACAACAACAACGGCCAAAGCCGGCCCCGTCTTCAAACATTTAGAATTTTGTCGACAAGTCTTGTTCCCAAATATGGATGTGCATTTAATTTCAACAACAGACCAATGGGCCCAATTCTCCGTCGCGGGTCCCAATGCCCGTAAGCTACTGCAAAAAATAGTCGATGCAGATTATGATATCTCCAATGAAGCTTTCCCCTATATGGCTTGCGGGGAGATAACCATTTGTAACGGCCTGCGCGCGCGTTTATTCCGCCTCTCCTTTTCAGGCGAGTTGGCCTATGAAATATCTGTCCCTGCCCGTTATGGCGACGCCCTAATTCGCGAACTGATGAGCCAAGGTGAAGAATTTGACGCGATTATGTACGGCACAGAAGCCCTCGGCGTTATGCGCATAGAAAAAGGCCACGCAGCAGGCAATGAACTTGATGGACGCAACACAGCGGCTCATCTTGGTCTCGGTGGGTTCGTGTCCAAGAAAAAAGACTGTATCGGCAAAGTCCTCTCACAGCGCAAAGGCCTCGCTAATGACGTCGCTATGGTCGGCCTTATGCCCGTCAATCCCAAAGACAAGCTCACCAATGGTGCGCATTTTATGACCATGGGTGATAAAGAGACCCCCGAAAATGATCAGGGCCATATGAGCTCTGTCGCATGGTCACCTAGCCTTAATTCATATATCGGGCTCGGCTTCCTAAAAGACGGGGCGAGCCGCACAGGCGAAATCATCAAAGCCGTCGATTACATGCGTAATAATCATGTCGAGGTCAAAGTCGTCAGCGCGCATTTCATAGATCCCAAGGGGGAGCGTCTGCGTGTCTAAATTAACGCCCACATTACCCTTGAGCGGTTTTACGCAAAGCTGGTCTGGCTTTGCGTTCAAAGAACATTATCAAGGCGAGCTAGTCTCGCTGGCCTGCGTCCTTGGACAAGACAAAGCTTTCGCGGCGGCCTTTGAAAAAGCCTTCACCAAACCCCTGCCCGCCCCCAATCACATGATAGAGATTAAAGGCGGCTGGGCGATGTGGTCAGGCCAAGGCCAATATATGCTTTTCCTGATGGGCGATAATATTCGAGCCGACATAGAGGTTCAAGCACGCCTCAAAGACACAGCTTATGTGACGCTACAATCCGATGGATGGGTCTCCTTGGATGTCAGCGGCGAGCGTATTTATGATGTACTAGAGCGCTTCATCCCCTTGGATTTGCGCCGCGTGCCGCATCTTTTTGCAACTCGCACCAGCGCCCATCATATCGGCGTTATCCTTCTCAAACATCATGACACGCGCCTACAGCTTTTAACGCCGCGTAGCTCCGCCCACTCCTTTTTGGACGGATTGGTCCACACGGCTAATAACGTCTTATCTTAACCCTTCCCAGCACCTATAGCTCCGCGCCCCATTACGGGGTGCAGAGTTTAGGTGTTTTGCAATGTCGGTAGCTTTTAAGTTAATAAGGCGGGACATAGATTGCTCCCTGACCCGTTTGACCTCCTTTGGAGTCATTGGCGACAATCCCATAAACTTCGCTACAACGAATTTCTTCGGCTTCCATCTCAGCGTCTATCTTTTGTGCCGCGTAGAATTCAGCGGGGTATAGCGCAATAGGGTCAAGGTCTGAGTAATAGACTTTGGGGCCGCGTTCTTTAGTCTCCTGCGATTGATGCCGCGTAGTATTTTCCTGTTGGGTTTTAGTCCCTACTCTCTTGAGCGGTGCAAGGCGAAACTGCCCCTCTTGGTCAACTTTCACGCGGTCCACCAGCGTATTGGGGCCAAAGCCATCATAGCTTGGCGCCTCAAAGCCACGGCGTTTAAACTTATCACGGCAGGCCTGTTGAAAGCGCTTACGGAATAAGGCGAGCTTGGCCTTTTTAAGGTTCGCCGCGCGGCGCTTCGCCATAATCCGCTCCCACCGTTCAAGCACAGCTATCCCGCCCAAATCCCGCAAGACCCGCGCGCGCCATGAGGGCGATGCCAGCATAGTAAGCTTTCGGTCCGCGCGGATATTATGATAACCCGCAGAGGTCAGAGCCTTCACCGCGGCAAGGATCTGTCGTGAGACCTTATCCATAAGGCGAGGCTGCCCGCCCTGATCCATGACCAAGCCGAGCAACACACACAGCCCGCGCATAGCCGCCTCCAACGGCGCCATGTCGATAAAATACGGTAAGTCGTAATCCCGCAATAGCGGGTCAGCGTGTGTGTTAGATGATGTCGGATATGTGTAAGTATTTTTCATACCCTAACTTACCCCCACCCAAGTTAGTGAGGATTAAGTTTTCTAAGGTCCGCTTAGCCAGTAAAAGCGGTAATTAACTGAGAGTCTTAAACCGCCTGCGGTTTCAACTGGTCGTCGCAACACTTTAGTTATTTACTAAA
>CAYYMI010000030.1:0-31928 GCA_964472905.1 uncultured Hellea sp.
CACCTATACCTGAAACCTTACATCAAAATGGTACATAAAAAAGGGGCTGGACACGATTACCATTTAAAATAACCTGAGATTCTGTTTCATGCACGAAGCTATTGCCCGATGAAATGCGGATGGCTTCATAGGTTGTATTCATATCTAGGCCCTCTGCCTGACACGTTGTCAGTGCTTCTGTGACCGCGACCAGGTGCGCCGTCGCTAGATAATTTGTAACGACTTTCAGTTTGGACGCTGTGCCTAAATCTCCTGTATGTAAAATACGGCGTCCCATAGAGGTAAGCACGGGAAGGACTGCTTCAAAAGCTTCGCGTGAACATCCAGCAAAGATAGCAATATTACCTGTATCGGCGCGGTGACACCCCCCAGATACGGGGCAGTCGACAAACATGCCGTCTTTCGCTTCCACGAGCTGGCTTAACCTAGCAATCTCAGAGGAGTCCGTCGTGCTCATTTCCAGCCAGATTTGACCCGCTTTCATGCCCTCTAAAAACCCGTCCTCACCTTCTGCTACGGCCGCAGAGGCAGCTGGTGAGGGCAAACATGTAATGAGAACGTCAACTTTGGAAATCAAGTCGAGCGGAGAGCTCGCCGCGCTTGCGCCGCGATCAACAAAGCTCTGAACTTTTTCAGAATTCAAATCTAATACCGTAACGTCTTGTTGGTTTCGAACAAGACTTCCCGCCAGCTTAGCGCCGACATTCCCAAGTCCAATAAAACCAATTTTTTTCATGCCATTTCCATAATTATGCCCTTACGAAATGCGAGGTATATACTTACTTAGTGGAATTAGACTATCAGTACAGGCAAAGACGACATTATCTCAAATTGCTATATTTATTATCAAATTGGAAGAGCTATGATTCCAAATTTATAAAAGAGAGTTTCGGTCTATAACAGGCTATCATTCTAGCATTTGGATAAGTTTTAAAGTTGACAAAAGTTCACTATTAATATAGAACATAACATGAACATGCAAATATTAATTGAGGATAAGCCCTATGAAGCAGGTTGTTATAGATATTAGTGCGGCTATGGTTATGACTGGATTCGTGGTTGTCGCGACTATGTGGATGATGGTTATTGGTGGCTAAGCTATCAATTCAAATATGAGGTAAAATGTGGCCAGAGCGCCGGTTTTTGTACATTTAAGATCTCGCTCGCCATACTCTATTTTAGAGGGCGCGCTACATATGAAGCCTACCGCCGCGCGGGTACGTGAAATGCGTATGCCGGCATTAGCAATTACAGATACAAATAATATGTGTGGAGCCTTGGAGTTCTCCGATACACTTGTTGGCTTAGGTATTCAGCCCATTATTGGATTAACGCTCAGCCTCGATTTGGAGATTGATGACCAACCAGGGCAGCTTCGTAAGGACCCTGACGGGACAGTTGCGCTACTCGCGCAAAATGAGAGCGGCTATGAAAACTTAATGGAGCTTTCAAGCGCGGCTTATCTTGAAGTAGACGCGACAGATTTGCCTCATGTGAAATCTAGCAGGCTTGTAGGACATACCGACGGCATTATAGCGCTGACAGGCGGGCCTGATGGAGCGCTTAACCGCCTTATTTGTCAAGGTAGGTTAGGTGAGGCGGAAGCGTGGCTTGATAATCTCTCTAAACTCTTTCCCAAACGTCTTTATATTGAACTTCAGAGGCATCATTTACCCCATGAAATTAAAGCTGAGAAAATTCTCATTGAATGGGCCTATGCTAAAAACTTACCTTTAGTGGCTACAAATGAACCCTATTTTATTGATCCAGATATTCATCAAGCTCACGACGCTTTACTGGCCATAAATGAAGGGTCTTATATCCTCGAAAAAGATCGCCGACAGGTTACGCGTGAACATTACTTGAAATCATCGGAAGAAATGGTGGAGTTATTTAAAGACCTGCCTGAAGCTGTTGAAAATACAATAGAAATTTCAATGCGGTGCGCATATAAATCTAAAAAACGAGACCCTATTTTACCTAATTTCGGAGATGGGTCTCTCAGTGAAGGCGATATGCTTGCCCAGCAAGCGCGTGATGGCCTTCAGGCGCGACTTGAAAAGATAGAGCTTTCAGCGACGAAAGAGGCTTATTATGAACGTCTTGAATTTGAAATCAATATTATCCGCCAAATGGGATTTCCTGGTTACTTTTTAATCGTTTCCGATTTTATAAAATGGGCCAAACAGGAAGGCATACCTGTTGGGCCTGGTCGCGGATCAGGGGCAGGCTCTGTTGTGGCGTGGGCGCTTTTAATTACAGATTTAGATCCCTTGAAATATGGGTTGCTATTCGAACGATTTTTGAATCCGGAACGTGTCTCTATGCCGGATTTCGATATTGATTTTTGTCAAGAACGACGCGGTGAAGTGATCAAATATGTGCAGCAAAAATATGGTGAAGACCAAGTCGCTCATATTATCACATTTGGGACTCTGCAACCCCGCGCGGTTGTTCGTGACGTTGGCCGCGTGATGCAAATGCCGTTACGTCAAGTCGACCGTTTGGCCAAGCTTGTGCCGTCTAATCCTGCCAATCCTTGCACATTAGGCGAAGCGATTAAGATGGAGAAGGGGTTGCGAGACGCGCGTGATGAGGACCCTGCTGTGGCGAAACTCCTATCAACGGGGCTACAGCTTGAGGGATTATACAGAAATGCGGGCACTCATGCAGCGGGTGTTGTGATTGGGGACAGGCCCTTAACGCAACTTATCCCGCTTTACCGCGATCCGCGCTCGGATATCCCAGCCACACAATTTACAATGAAATGGGCCGAAAAAGCGGGTCTCGTTAAATTCGACTTCTTGGGACTAAAAACTCTTACCGTCATTGACCGCTGTCTGAAGTACCTCAAAAAACAAGGCGTCGATCTTGATATAGACGCGGTGAGTACCAATACGCCCGAAGCTTATAAACCTTTGGAAGAAGGACTATCTGCGGGGGTGTTTCAGCTTGAAAGTTCAGGCATGAGGGATGTGCTGCGTAAAATGGCGCCCGATAGTATTGAAGAATTAACGGCTTTGATTTCTCTCTACCGCCCTGGTCCGATGAAAAACATTCCGATGTATATCGACCGTAAATATGGGCGCGCCGAGATCGAATATCCGCATGAAAGCCTCAAGGAAATCCTTGAAGAAACTTATGGCGTTATAATCTATCAGGAACAGGTGATGCAAATCGCGCAAGTGCTCTCTGGTTATTCGTTAGGAGAAGCTGATCTCTTACGCAGAGCTATGGGTAAGAAGGATCAGGCCGAAATGGATAAGCAGCGCTCGCGCTTTGTAGAAGGCGCGAAAAGCCGCATGAATGTTGATGAGAGGCTTTCCAACTCTATTTTTGATCTCGTCAATGAATTTGCGGGTTATGGGTTTAATAAATCACATGCTGCCGCTTATGCGATGATTTCCTTCCAGACAGCTTATCTTAAGGCCTTACATCCTACAGAATTTATCGCCGCAATAATGTCACTGGATATTACTAATGTTGATAAACTCGCACAGTTTTTCCAAGAATCCAAACGGATGGAACTTGAAATCATGCCACCTTGCGTCAATCGATCTATGGCCGATTTCGATGTTGATAATGGCAAAGTGCTTTATGCTCTGGGCGCGCTTAAAAATGTTGGACTCGAAGCCATGCGTTATGTTGTACAGGTGCGCGAAGAGAGCGGTCCGTTTACAGATCTCTTTGATTTTGCCCGCCGCGTTGATACGCGCGTGGTTAATAAGCGCGCCTTTGAAAACCTCGCTAGAGGCGGAGCTTTTGATTGCTTAGAGCCTAACCGCGCTAAAGCTTTAGCCGCGGCTACGACCTTGCAATCCATAGGTTCACGGGCGGCGCAGGAAAAAGAATCATCCCAAAATAACCTCTTTGGCGATGCTATGGAGACGATGGCAGAGCCTGAACTGCCTAATCCCGTGCCTTGGAGCAATGTTGAGCAGCTTGATCATGAACTTGGCGCAATCGGATTTTATCTTGGCGGGCACCCGCTTGAAACCTATTTACCTGTTTTGGAACGTAAAAAAGCGGTTATGGCCGCCGATATTGAAGAGCGTTATAAAATGGGCGCGCGGACGATACGTTTGGCAGGTGTTGTTCGAAAACGTCAAGAACGCATGAGTAAGCGGGGTAAACGATTTGCTTTTGTGAATATTTCTGATCCGACAGGAGATTTTGAGGTTTTATTCGGTGAAGAGCTTTTAGGCGCTAATCGCTCGATATTAGAGGCGGGAGCTCTGGTAGAGCTAACGGCAAAGGTCGAAGACCGCGAGGGAGAAATTCGTCTCTTTGCAAACTCTATTACATCACTGGAGCTCACAGGTGAGGCGTCAGTCATTAAAGGCCTGCAAATCAGGCTTAGAAGCGCAAGCATAGAAACTCTGGATGAGCTTGAAAAAACGCTCATAGAGCTGAAGAAGGCGCCTGCAAAAACAATGGGTTATGTTGAGATATTAGCACCTTTGGGGATTGAACGAGAAGGGCATTGGCGATTGCCAGGTAAATTCGGTATCGATCCTGCTATTCAAAAAGCTATAAAGGCAAATAGAACGGTTGAATTAATAACTGAAATAGCCGCTTAACTAAGCTCAATCCCAATTGAAATTTCATTTATTTTAAAACTCAGAGAAATGAAGTGCAGATTTTTCTTACTTCTTGTTATCTCGTTGTTTTTGTTCGATCAATGACAGGTATTTTATGGCTTCTTTATCTAATCCATCAGCCCTTAGAACGGCTTTAAATGCGTATTCGGCTTTGCCAAAATTTCCTTTTTCATATTGAGAAACCCCAACCCTGTAATAATGGCTTGCTGTTTTACTTCCATTTAAAATTCTAGGCCTATTTCCTAGGCTGCTAACGTTAGCGTTCCCATGTGAACTATCTATGGAAATATTATTTGCGATGGGATTAGAACGTAACGATACATTACTAAAATTCACGTTGTATGATTGTCCATTATTATAAGTATTGGCCATACTAATTGAAGGACTGTTCAGTGCGGTAATAATGCCAACGGTTGCAACTAAGATGAATTTACGAGTGATTAGCATAACTTTTCCTTTTGAAGCTCATGATATATCATAACACAACTTAAGCTATTTTCATAGATTTAAGTGAAATTCAGAGATCAATTATTTGTTATCCTGCTTTAAACCCCTTGCATTCCATGTCATCCACGCTATACGGCGCGCTTAATTCGCACACAGGTGCGGGTGTCTAGCATATAGCTTTTCATCCATTCCGGTGGGAACGGTCATAAAGCCGCTCTCCACACCCTGTGTCTGGCCAACCGGAATAAGGAGATATCCATGGCTTTACCTGAATTTTCAATGCGGCAACTGCTCGAAGCTGGTGTGCATTTTGGTCACCAGACGCATCGCTGGAACCCAAAAATGGCGCCTTATATATTTGGCGCGCGTTCAAACATTCACATTATGGATCTATCCCAGACAGTTCCACTTCTGCACCAAGCGCTTGTTAAAGTCCGTGAAGTGGCTTCCAAAGGTGGCCGTATTCTCTTCGTCGGGACCAAACGCGCTGCGTCAGAGCCAATTGCGACAGCGGCGTCACGCTGCGCACAATATTATGTTAATCACCGCTGGTTAGGCGGGATGTTGACGAATTGGCAGACAATTTCAGGGTCTATTTCGCGTCTGCGTGAATTAGAAGCGAAACTTGGAGATGGTAGCGAAGATACTGGCCTAACGAAAAAAGAAAATTTGAAGCTAACCCGCGAGCTTGAAAAGCTCGACAAAGCACTTGGCGGCATTAAAGATATGGGCGGTAAGCCTGATCTCATGTTCGTGATTGACACGAATAAAGAAGGTATAGCCATTAAAGAAGCGCGCCGTCTTGGTATTCCTGTTGTGGCTATCCTTGATACAAATTGTGACCCAGCCTCGGCTGACCTGCCTATCCCAGGCAATGATGATGCCGCTCGCGCGATCCAACTTTATTGTGATTTGATAGCCGATGCTGTTCTTGATGGCATGACTGAGGCACAGGCTAATGTCGGTGTGGATCTAGGTGCTGCCGAAAACCCAATGGAAATGGCCATGGCTGCAAAAGCCGAACCGGCGCCAGCCCCTGCGGCGGAACCCGCGCCGGCTGTTGAAGTTGCAGCCCCCGCTGCCGAAGCCGTAACACCTGTTGTTGAAGCTGCGCCTGTTGTCGAAGCGGCTCCAGAACCAGAACCTGTTGAGGCCGCGCCAGAACCAGCTGCAGAGGCCGCCCCAGCGAAGGCTTCTGAAGAAGAATCTGAGTATTTGCGCGTAACCCGTGAATATGATGCGGATGTTGATCCTGCTATTGTTACCAAGATAGAGAAACACCTTGGTGCGTCTTTAAAGAACAGAGACAGTAAATATGTGGCTTGTTCAGATGAGACTGAACTTGAGACGATTGTCAAAGGCTTCATGAAGAAGAAAATGGGCATTGAAGACAAAGAGGCCGCTATGGAAAAGGTCAAAGCAGTTTGTACAACTATGAAACCAACGCGTATGAAAAACCGCGTCACCTTCTATTACTTGCTCGCAAAAACTGAAGGCAAATTGGGTGAGTTCTAGAACTTAAAGCCCCTTTAAATTCAATTCTGGCTCCCTAAATGGGGGTCAACATTTTCTAACTTTACTCCAAGGAGAGTATTATGGCTCAGATTACAGCCGCATTAGTCAAAGAATTGCGTGATAAAACATCCGCAGGGATGATGGATTGCAAAAAAGCACTTAACGAAACAGGTGGAGACTTGGAAGCTGCCGTTGATTGGCTTCGCACAAAAGGTATTGCAAAAGCTGATAAAAAGGCTGGCCGTATTGCGGCAGAGGGTCTTGTGGCCGTTGCGCTAGCACCTAACACTGGGGCTTTGGTTGAGATTAACTCTGAAACGGACTTTGTCGCGCGTAATGATGGATTCCAAGCTGCTGTTGCCGAAATTGCCAATCTTGGCTTGGCAGTCAATAGCAATGAAGAATTAGCGGCTGCTACGACCGCATCAGGTGATAATGTGACTGAGTTTTTGAAAAAACTGGTTGGTAAAATTGGTGAGAATATGAATTTCCGCCGTATGGCAAAGCTTACTGTGTCTGAAGGTGTTGTCGCGGGTTATATCCACAACTCTGTTGCGGCGGGTATGGGTAAAATTGGCGTTCTTGTCGCGCTCGAAAGCTCAGGTGATAAAGCCAAGCTCGAAGACCTTGCGAAGAAAATTGCTATGCATGTTGCTGCGACAAGCCCATTGGCTCTGTCTGTTGATGACCTTGACCCTGCTGTTGTTCAAAAAGAACGCGATATGCTAAAAGCTGAAGCGCTAGAGTCCGGTAAGCCAGAAGCGATTGTTGATAAGATGGTTGAAGGCCGCATGACGAAGTTCTTCAAAGAGTCCGTTCTTATGACACAGGTTTTTGTTATGGACGGTGAGCGTTCAATTGCGAAAGTTATTGAAGATGAGGCTGCTGCCCTTGGAGCTGATGTCAAAATGACAGGCTATGTCCGTATGGGCCTCGGTGAAGGTATTGAAAAGAAAGAAGAAGACTTCGCGGCTGAAGTTGCCGCTGCTGTTGCAGGTTCTTAAAGTAAAAATAAATTCACCTAACTGTGCCTAAACACTGGCGCAGGCGATTTGAATAAGTATTATCCCTTGAAGGTGCCGAGTCACAATCAGGGGATTTTTTTTGAGCCAAGCTTATAAATTCGACCGCGTATTACTTAAAATTTCAGGCGAAGCCCTAATGGGTGACAAGCCTTATGGGATTGATACGAATATGACGGCCCGCATCGCTGGGGAAGTCAAAGATGCTCATGCGAAAGGTTTGGAAATCGCCTTGGTAATTGGGGCTGGAAATATTTTTAGGGGGTTATCAGCCGCCGCGGGTGGTATTGAGCGCTCAACCGCTGATTATATGGGCATGCTTGCGACAGTGATGAATGCGCTTGCGATGCAAAGCGCGTTAGAACAAATTGGGGTCGATACCCGAGTTCAATCTGCCATTCCAATGCAAACAGTGTGTGAGCCCTATATTCGCCGCCGCGCTGTACGGCATATGCAAAAGGGTCGTGTCGTTATTTTTGCAGGTGGAACAGGAAATCCTTACTTTACAACGGATACAGCCGCGGCCCTGCGCGCAGCGGAAATGGAATGCGATGCTTTACTTAAAGGAACGCAAGTTGATGGAGTCTATGATAGTGATCCGAAAAAGAACCCTGATGCGAAACGGTTTGATACGTTGAGCTATCACAAAGTTCTTTCGGATGATCTTAAAGTTATGGATGCTGCGGCTGTTACCTTGATGCGAGAGAATGATATCCCAATTATAGTGTTCTCCTTACATGAAAAAGGCGGATTTGATCAGGTTATGTCTGGTAAAGGCACGTGCACCACAATTCGGGCATAGTATAGACAATTTAACGCGCGATAGTTACGTGAAGGAGATTAGATATGGCAGGTGAGTTTAACCTGAAAGAGTATCGTAAACGTATGGACGGAGCGGTGTCGTCCCTTAAATCCGAATTTGGCGGTTTGAGAACAGGTCGCGCCAATGCCTCTTTACTCGATAATATAACTGTCTCAGCCTATGGGTCTGAAGTTCCTCTCAATCAAGTGGGCTCAGTAAGTGTTCCTGAATCGCGAATGTTAATGGTTAGTGTTTGGGATAAGACCCAAGTTGCCGCTGTTGATAAAGCCTTACGGACATCAAATTTAGGTTTGAACCCTGTTATGGATGGGCAGACATTACGTATTCCTATGCCGCCTTTAACCGAGGAACGACGACGCGACCTTACAAAAGTTGCAGGCCAATATGCCGAGAGCGCAAAAATTGCCGTTCGCAATGTTCGCCGCGACGCCATGGACACACTTAAAAAATTAGAAAAAAATGGGGACATGAGTGAAGATGAGCAAAAAGCGCATGAAGGCGATGTTCAAAAAGCGACTGACGCTGTGATTAAAGAAATTGACGATTCACTTGAAACCAAATCTACGGAAATTATGCAGGTCTAAATTTGGCAACACGTTCTCTATACCAAGCGAAGTTTCCGCTTCACATTGCCATTATCATGGATGGTAATGGACGATGGGCCCAAGCTCGTCATCGTCCCCGTGTGTTCGGGCATCAAGCTGGTGTTAAGACAGTTCGTAGAATTGTTGAAGATGCAGCGGATTTAGGAATTAAATATTTAACCCTTTATAGTTTTTCGACAGAAAATTGGTCACGTCCCAAGGCCGAAATTGCAGCCTTATTTGCCCTGCTAAAACAGTATGTTGAAGATGATCTTGAAACTTTGAGTGAAAATAATGTGAGGGTTAGAATTTTGGGCTCCCGCACAGGGCTGAAACCTGATCTTCTTGAGTTGATTAAGCGTGTCGAATCTCGAACAGACAATAATTCTGAATTTCATTTGAATATAGCTTTTAATTATGGTGGACGGGATGAAATTTTACGAGCTTTTGCCAAAGCCAGCGAAGCGGGTGTTGATATTGCTGCGATGTCGGAAACAGATGTAACGGCTTATCTGGATACTTCGGATATTCCTGAACCTGATTTAGTTATCCGTACAAGCGGCGAAACACGGGTGAGTAATTTTTTACTTTGGCAAGCGGCTTATGCCGAATTTATATTCACTGATGTTTTATGGCCCGATTTTTCTAAGGCTGATCTTGAAGCCGCAATTGCAGAGTTTCAAACGCGTGAACGCCGTTATGGTAACCTCAATGCCTCGGAAGTGGCCTAGGGCCTAATGGCTGATGTAAATTCAAAAACTCCGGTTTGGAATAATGTCGGTGTTCGAGCGATAACAGCGTTAACCTTCGCCGCGATTTGCTTTGTTCCTTTATATTTTGGCGGCTGGCCTTGGGCCGTTTTAGTGTCCCTTTTAGGCGGTAGAATGATGTGGGAATGGGTAAATATGTCAGATCCATCGCCCACGCGATTGGCATATATCATTCCCGTTATTGGAGTTTTCATAACAAATTTTTATGTCGTTCAGGCCTTTTGGATGTTTGCTATTATTACAATAGCGCTCGCCGCAGCTATTGCCGCATTAGAACGGTCTCGTAGAGGAGGCTTGCTCTGGGCTGGATTGGGCTATCTGTATATAATTATCCCTTCATTGGCCATAGTCGCGCTTAGAGGTATGGAGTCTGGTTTTGCAGCAGACGGGTTTAAGACATTAATATTCGTTCTTTTAGTCGTCATCGCGGCGGATGTTGGCGCCTATTTTGGGGGGTCATTTTTTAAAGGGGCTAAATTAGCGCCCAAGCTTAGCCCCAATAAAACATGGTCTGGATTTTTTTCTGGTTTAATATTTGGAGCCAGTATTGGAGGCATTGTCGGCTGGATTATAGGTCTGAACTTTCTATTAGGGATGACTTTTGCAGTCCCTATTGTCTTATTATCTGTTTTGGGTGACCTTCTAGAGAGCGGATTAAAACGAGTCCTCAATGTCAAAGATACCGGTAGTTTACTACCAGGGCATGGGGGGCTTTTAGATCGTTTAGATAGTCTGATGTTGGCTGTTGTTGGGGTCGCTTGTATGTTATTTTTCGTTCCAAATATCTGGCCACTATAAAATTTATGACCAAACGCATAACAATATTGGGCTCTACAGGGTCGATTGGAGATAGTACGCTGGACTTAATTCGCCGTGCCCCTGATGATGAGCTGAAGGTTATTGCCTTAACAGCGAATTCCAATGCTGAAAAATTAGCCCGACAAGCCATAGAATTTGATGCCGACTATGTCGCTTTAGCGAGTGATGAAAATGAAGATCAATTGAGACATGCTTTGTCAGGTCGATCAATTGAAATTGGGATTGGGCCTGAGGCATTAATTGAAGCGGCGAGTAGGTCTGCTGATTTTTGTATGGCTGCGATTATTGGCGCGGCAGGGCTTGAGCCGACTTTAGCGGCCGTTGACCAAGGTCTTAATTTAGGCCTCGCCAATAAAGAATGTCTTGTATGTGCGGGGGATTTATTCATGAGGCGAGTTTCAGAGAGGGGGGCAACTTTGCTGCCTGTAGATTCTGAACATAATGCTATTTTCCAAGTCTTAGATAAAGACAAACCAGAGGGTATTGTACGTCTTATATTAACGGCAAGCGGGGGGCCTTTTCGTGAAGCCTCATCCGAAAAGCTAAAGACAGTTACAAGAGCTGATGCGCTGGCGCACCCTGTTTGGGATATGGGAGCAAAAATTTCTATCGATTCTGCGACTTTGATGAATAAAGGTTTGGAATTGATCGAAGCGAGTTATCTTTTTGATCGGCCATCTTCAGAGATTGATGTGGTTGTTCACCCTCAATCTATCATCCATTCTATGGTGGAATATATTGATGGATCTATTTTGGCTCAACTTGGCTCGCCTGATATGCGCACGCCTATTGCCTATGCAATAGCTTGGCCGGAGAGGATGGCTGCTCCAGTAGAGCGATTAAACTTAACTGCAATGGGAAGTCTGACATTTTTTGAACCCGATACTGCCAAATTCCCAGCTTTACGATTGGCCAGAGAAGCATTGGAAGCGGGCGGTAAGGGGCCTTGTATTTTGAATGCAGCCAATGAAGTCGCTGTCGCTGCATTCCTGGAAGATAAGATATCTTTTGTAGATATTCCGAAAATTGTCGAAACTGTTATGAATAAACACTCTGGGTTTTCGTGTTTCAAAATATCTCCGGGAGCCGTAGAAGAAATTGTAGCAACAGATAGACATGCGCGCAAAACTGCACATGAGCATATTGTAAGCTTGTGAAATTCCTAAAATCAGGTCAAAACTAAACTCTTTAAAGAGAACTTATGCTCGCAGGATTGATAGATACGGTTATATTTATGATGAGTTTCGTACTCGTCCTATCTTTCCTCGTCTATTTTCATGAGTTAGGACATTATTCCGTCGCGAGATTTTTTAATGTCGCTGTAGAGCGGTTCTCAATTGGATTCGGGAAACCCATTGCGCAATGGACCGCCAGAAATGGAACTCACTGGTCAATTGGGCGCATTCCTCTTGGAGGCTATGTTAAATTTCTAGGCGATGCGGGTGCAGCTAGTAATCCGGATGTAGAGGCTCTTGATGAGCTTAAATCGCAATTCGAAGATGATGAATCTGTCGCAATATCAGATATATTTCATTTCAAGCCATTATGGCAGAGAGCGCTTGTTGTTTTAGCGGGGCCAGTCTTTAATTTTGTTTTGGCTGTATTTATCTTTGCGGGTCTTGGGCTTGCTTTCGGTTCATTTACGGTGGAATCTCTTGTAGGGGAGGTGCAAAAAGGTAGTGCGGCTGAAAAAGCGGGTATTCTTCCAGGTGATCGAATTTTAACGATGGATGGTAAAGATGTCAGCCAGTTTAGCGACATGCGTAAATATGTTGTTTTGAAAAGCAACAATGTCATTGATACAGTTATTGACCGCAATGGAGACCGAATTGAGTTAAAGCTTACGCCTCAGCGGGTTGTAGAAAAGGATTTTCTGGGAGGGAGTTCGTCTACAGGTAAAATAGGTATATCTAATTCTCAAGACGCAGAGATTATTCCAGTCAAATTTAATCCATTAACGGCTGTCGGTTTCGGCATAGAGGAGGTTCGAGATACGATTGGAATGACAGCAACGTATATTGGACGCATATTTAAGGGTAAAGAAGACGGAAAACAACTGGGCAGCGTCGTTAAAATAGCAACGATGACAGGTAAAACCGCCGTAGATGCTGCAAGAGCGGATGTAAGTTTAAATGAACGCATACGGCTTCTAACTATACGATTGCTGTCGATTGCCGCGTCTCTTTCAATTGCGTTAGGTTTCGCAAATTTAATGCCAATTCCCGTCCTAGATGGTGGACATTTACTCTATTACGGCTATGAAGCCATCGCGGGTCGTCCGTTGAGTCAAAAAAAGCAGGAGTTTGGGTTTCGATTAGGGTTTGCATTATTGCTCACACTGTTCGTTATTTTAACGGTAAATGATATCGGCTACGTCGCCAGTATGTTTTCCTAAATGGACGATTTATGAAAGAGTTTTCAAAAATATGGCTAAAGCCTGTTGGAATGATTGTTACAATCATGATCAGCCTTTATGTTATATTGTCTGCAAATATAACTGTAGCGCAAGACGCCCAACCTGCTCCAGTGCCGCTGCCGCAGATTATTAAAAATATACAAGTCCAGGGTAATCAAAGGGTCGAAGCAAATACAGTTGCATCCTATCTTCTTTTTGCTCCCGGTGATCCTTATAGTGAAGATCGGATCGATTTATCAGTTAAAACACTCTATGCTACGGGGTTGTTTGCGGATGTGGCCATTGATCCCCGTGATGGGAATGTCCTTATTCGTGTAATTGAAAATCCAATTATTAACCGAGTTATTTTAGAAGGAAATAAGTCTCTTAAAAGCGATAAAATTACAGATGAAATTGAAGCTGAGCCAAGAGCGATTTTCACACGGTCAAATATACAGGAAGATGTTCAAAGAATAATAGAGCTTTATCGACAGTCAGGCCGCTTTGGGGCCACAATAGTACCTAAAGTCGTTCAGCAACCTCAAAATCGCGTAGACCTCATTTTTGAAATATCTGAGGGCCCAGTTACAGGTGTTAAACGCATTAACATAATCGGTAATAGTGAATTTGCAGATAGACGTCTTCGTAAGGAAATGGCGACTGAAGAGTCAATTTGGTACAAATTTTTCTCCTCCAACGATAATTATGATCCAGGACGTTTAGAATTTGATCGCGAGCAACTTAGGACTTTTTATACAAATCGAGGATTTGCTGACTTCAGAGTTGTGTCAGCCGTAGCTGAATTAACACCAGACCAAGAAGATTTTTATATTACTTTCACTGTTGATGAAGGTGATGAATATACTTGGGGCGATATAAAAGTTGATACTGAGCTTGATGATTTGAGTTCTGATTTTTTAGAGCGACTTATTAATATCAAACCCGGAACGGTGTATAACGCCAGTAGAGTTGAAGAAGTGATTGATACTTTGAATTTTGCGGCTGGGACGTCCGGGTATGCCTTCGTTGATATTCAACCCAATATTAAGCGTAATCGTGACGAAAAAACGGTTGATCTGGTATTTAATGTTGTTGAAGGTCCGCGTGTTTATATTGAACGTATCGATGTAGTTGGAAATACCACGACCCTTGACTACGTTATTCGTCGCGAAATGGAACTTGTTGAAGGCGATGCTTTCAACAGAATTCTTTTAGACCGTTCTCGTAATCGCGTTCGGGCTCTACGATTTTTTGAAGAAGTTGAAATTACTGAACGTCAAGGGTCCGCCCCAGACCGTGCAATTGTTGAAGTTGCGGTTAAGGAGCAGCCGACCGGGGAGTTGTCATTTTCTGCTGGCTTTTCATCCGCTGATGCGTTCTTAGTAGATTTATCAATTACACAACGAAATTTACGCGGGCGTGGTCAGTTACTGCGTTTTGTCATTCGGGCAAGCTCAAACCGTAGAGAGATAGACCTTCGTTTTACAGAACCGCGATTTCTCGGGCGTAATTTAGCTGCTGGTGTAGAAGTTTTCGATGTTGTAATAGATTTTTTAGATGAAGCTGGTTTTCGTCAATCTAGGACCGGTGGGCAGCTTACATTAGCATTCCCTTTGACTGAAAATACATCTCTTTCAACACGTTATTCTTTGCGTCAAGAAGATATTGAGCTTCCAGGAACAGACTGTACGCAAATTGATTTCAGTATCCCAAGCCAACTTACATCCTTGTGTGAACAAGTAGGAGGGCGCTTGTCATCTATCTTTGGCTATACTTTTGCATGGGATCGTAGAAATGACCCTATCACACCAACGCGTGGTTTTGATGTGAGATTTGGGCAAGATCTTGCGGGTATAGGTGGAGATGTAAAATACCTTAGAACTGACTTTGAAGCTAACGCCTATAGGGGTCTTTTTAAAGATGTCATTGCTAGTGCAACACTTTCAGCTGGATATATTCGGGGCTGGGGCGGAGATCCCGTTTCTGTTAATGATAGATATTTTAAAGGTAATTTTGATTTCCGTGGATTTGATAATGCTGGTATTGGACCAAGGGTCGTCCAGTATGACCCTTTAACAGGCCAAGTTACTCAAAGGCTCAATTCATTAGGTGGTAACGCCTTCGGTCTTGCTGCTGCGGAGGTGAGTTTTCCTGTTGGCATTCCTAATTTATTAGGTAGCTTGTTTGCCGAAGCTGGGACAGTTGGTTTATTAGATGAAGATTTTCAATTTGATACAGGGATTGACCCCATTACAGGTGAACAACTCACATCAGCCCCAGTCTTTCAACGGACTGAGGACTCTTTGGCTCTTCGAGCGACAGTTGGTGCCAGTGTGTTCTGGGAAAGTCCTTTTGGCCCAATTCGGTTTGACTTCACCAAGCCGCTACGGCAATTTGACTTCGATGAACGTAAGTCCTTTCAATTTACTACCCGAACAAGGTTTTAACTATGTCTTATCATAAAACTATTCTTCGTGCCCTTATTGGGTTCAGCGCAGCTATTTTATTCAGTGCGTCTGCATTTGCGCAAAGCACTATTTTGGTTGTTGATACAGGCCGTGTCTTACGAGACTCAGATGTCGGTAAACATATTAAACGCCAATTGGAGACTATTGGAAAATCAATGGAGTCAGAAGCCAAAGCTAAAGCGTCTCCTCTTGAAAGTAAAGGGAAGTCACTGGAAGCACAGCTTAAAGGTAAAACTCGAGCCTCTTTGCAGACTGACACGGCCCTCCAGGCTCAACTACAGTCATTTCAAAAAGATCAGCAAGCGGTAAAGGTTGATTTAGCGTATAAACAAAAAGAAATGCAAATTACTGAAGCAAAAGCTGTTCAGAAAGTACAAGAGCGTCTTCGGGTTATCTTGGAAGCTATTGTCGCAGAACGTAATGCTGATGTTGTGCTTGAGCGTTCTCTTGTGATTTATGGTGATCCTGTCGATGTGACCGATACCGTTATAAGTCGTCTCAATAGTCAAATGAAAACTGTGCCTGTGACGCGTGAACGTTTACCGCGTAAATCTTAAGCGTATAACACACAGTAACGCAAATTGAGACCAGATTAGATTCAAACACGCTATGGAGCGGGAATGATAGATACCCGCTTCTATAGGTCTAATGGCAGTTTCACATTATCTGAATTAATTCAGGGCCTTCAGGTTGAATTACCTGATGAGAAATTTGGCGAAGAAGTAATATCCTCTTGCGCGAATTTGGCTGATAGTAAGCCAGGGCAAATCAGTTTTTTAGAAAATAAAAGACATAAAGATCAGGCTGTTTCAGCCTCAGCAACGGCTTGTTTTGTACCAGAAAAATTGGCCCAAATTATTGGGAATAGACACATAATACCAATTGCGTCGAAAAGTCCAAAGGCTCATTTCGCGCGCTGTCTTAATAAAATGGTTTCGCCTATTTTATTAGGTGAAGGTGGCAAAAATCCGATTATTGCAAAGACAGCAGAAATTCATCCAACCTCAATTATAGGTAAGGGGGCCATCATTGAAGATGGGGTTATAGTTTCTCCTTATGCTATTATTGGACCAGGGGTTCACATAAAAGCACGCTCCTATATTGGCGCCCACACTCACATTGAATGTGCTGTCATAGGTGAAGACGGTCACATAAAAGCCAATGCCGTCATTGGCGGAGCCGGATTTGGCATTGCCTCGGATGAAACCGGCTTAATTGATATTCCCCATATAGGACGCGTTATTATCGGAGACCGTGTTTCAATTGGATCTCAAAGCTGCGTTGACCGTGGGCAGTTAGGGGATACTATTTTAGAAGATGACGTGAAAATCGATAATCTCGTTCAAATCGCACATAATGTCAGTGTAGGAATGGGGACAGTTATGGCTGGTCATGTAGGTGTTTCAGGGAGCTGTAGAATCGGTTCAGGCGTAAAGTTAGGCGGTAATGTTGGATTAGCTGATCACATAAATGTCGGGGATGGAGCGTCTGTCGCGGCGCGGGCTGGCGTCATGCATGATATTCCTGCCGGGGAAGTTTGGAGCGGTCTTCCGGCTATGCCCATTCGTGAACATATGAGGCTCATAAGCGCCACTCGAAAACTCATTAAAAAGCCTAAAGCATAATTATGGTTTTTGATCACAAATTGCCATTGAAACAGGACTATATCAAAGATTACCTACCTCATCGTGATCCGATGTTGTTTGTAGACAGAGTTTTGTCTTTAACTGAGACTTCGATAACAATTGAGTCTGATGTAAAAGCGGATGCAGACTTTTTCAAAGGGCACTTTCCGCAAATGCCGATTATGCCGGGGGTGCTAATTATCGAAACTGTAGCACAGGCTGGCGCGCTTCTTGTATCATTGACGCGTGAGTTATCGGATGAAAAATTTATCGCATTCTCAAATGTAGACGCTGTTAAATTCCGTAGACCGGTCAAGCCGGGTGAAATAATAAGTGTTGATGTGAAGATAGAAAAAGTAAGATTGCCATTTTACAAGTTCTCAGGCGTAGCGAAAGTTGAGGGTGAAGTTGCTGCGACACTCAAATTTGCTGCGGCAGAGATGGATTACGGGGGTGTATCATGAGCGTAAATATTCACTCCTCGTCGATTGTAGATAAAAAAGCAGAGCTATCAGATGGTGTTGAAATTGGCCCGTTTTGTGTTGTCGGATCTCATGTTAAATTAGGTCCCAATGTCAAATTAATTGCGCAAGTCAATCTGGCTGGAGATACGTCAATTGGAGCTGACTGTAAGCTTTATCCCTTTGTGTCCATGGGACATCCTCCACAGGACTTTAAGCACAAAGGAGGCGAGGTTCGTATTGAAATAGGGGAGCGGTCGGTGTTTCGTGAAAATGTCAACATTCATCCGGGCTCAGACGCTGGAAACCCTATTACCCGCATCGGGAATGATTGTTATTTCATGGTTGGAACCCATTTAGCCCATGAAGGTCAAATGGGAAATAATGTAATCGTTTCAAACGGTGCACAAATTGGCGGGAATGTCACAATTGGGGACTATGCTATTCTTGGGGGGGTATGTGCTATTCATCAGCACACACGTATAGGCGCTCATGCCTTCGTGGGTGGTATGGCGACTGTCACAACTGACATAATTCCTTATGGGTCAGTCCGCGGTAATGCGGCTTACTTAACAGGACTAAATGTGGTTGGTTTAAAAAGACGAGGTTTCTCTCGGGAAAAGATACGAGATTTGCGCTCGGCTTATCGTCTTTTATTTGCACCCGAGGGAACATTCGCGGAGCGACTGGATGATACAGCTAAGCTTTATTCAGAACATGAATTAGTCATGGAAATTGTTGATTTCATAAAGAGCCAAAAAAACCGCTCTATCTGTATGCCGAAAGCAGGAAGTCAATAAAATGAAAATCGGCTTGATAGCTGGTGGCGGTGAACTTCCCAAGCACGTATTACAGGCGGCTACCGAAGACGGATTAGAGACCACAATCATTGGCTTACAAGGGCATGCAAAACCCGAAGAGTATAAGGGGCAATATTTTTTTAAAGTTGCTGAATTTGGTAAAATTGTAAAACGCCTTAAAAAAACAGGTTGCACGCATTTATGTTTTGCGGGGATCGTAAAACGACCTAATCTTAAAAATCTAAAACCTGATCTAAAAGGAATGTTGCATATGCCCGGCGCTATGAAAGCGGCCAAAAAGGGTGATGATGCATTGCTGCGATATCTACTATCCTTATTCGAAAAAGAGGGGTTTGAAATTGTAGCCCCACAAACTTTATGCCAATCCTTATTATTAGCTGAAGGTATATTGGGGACTGTAAATATATTAGATGATCAGTCTGAAGATGCGAGGAAAGCCTGTCAAGTTGCGTCTCAAATAGGGGCGTTGGATATTGGGCAGGCTGCAGTTGTTTGCCGTGGCGTTGTTCTTGCCGTTGAAGCGCAAGAGGGAACAGATGCTATGTTAGGGCGCATTTTATCTTTGCCTGAAACGATTAGAGGGACACCAGGTAATAGATCTGGAGTTTTGGCAAAAATGGTGAAACCTGGACAAGATATACGTGTAGACTTACCAACTATTGGGCCATTGACTGTTGAGAACGCATCAAAGGCGGGGCTAGCAGGTATAGTTGGCGAAGGCGGACGTGCCTTTATCATAGAGCGTGAAAAAACAATTCAAATGGCAAATGAAGCGGGATTATTTATTGCAGGCTTGCCGCCGTCAAGACCTTGAAAAAGTCCGTTTATATCGTCGCTGTAGAAAATTCGGCAGACCATTTAGGCGCTGAATTAATAGAACAGATAAATTTAAAATGGCCAGATATTGAGTGCTTAGGCATTGGTGGGCCTGCTATGAGATCACAAGGCGTATTATCTCAAATTGATATAACAGGCTTAGCGATATTAGGGTTTATCGAAGGTGTGAAGTCTTACCCTTTAATTATGAAACGGGTGAAAGAGACAGTCTCGTCTATCATGATAAAAAAACCTAATATCGTTGTTCTAATCGACAGTTGGGGGTTTATGATAAGGGTTGCTCAACGCCTTAAACAATCTGGTTATAAGGGCAAGATTGTTAAATATCTCGCCCCGCAAGTTTGGGCCATGCGGGAAGGGCGATCCAAAATATTAGCTAAGAGCGTCGATCATCTCATGACAATACATAGTTTTGATGCGCCATATTTTGAAAAACAAGGCCTTCCCGTTACCTATGTTGGAAACCCAATATTTGATACAAATTACCAACCAGGAGAGAGTGCTAAACTGAAATCCGAATACAATATAACAGACAATGATGAAGTACTGTCTGTGTTTTTTGGAAGCCGAATTTCTGAAGTTGAAACCCTTGCGCCAGTTTTTGCTGAAACGATCAGGCAGTTGAAATCTGCACGTGAACATTTAAAAATTATAAGTCCAGTATCAGATACAATCACATCAGAGGTAAATGCGGCAGTGGCACAACACCCACATCTCCAAGATATAACACTGCTTCCAGAACTCAGGAAACTTGATGTTTTCGCAGCGAGCCATGTTGCACTGGCCTGCTCGGGAACAGTGACAACTCAGCTGGCTTGTGCCGGAGTTCCTACGGTTGTAGCGTATAAATTAAATCCTCTGACTTTTGCAGTCGCAAAACGTCTGTATAAACCTAATTATATTTCCATTGTGAATATTGCAGCACAGGCAGAGTTAATGCCTGAATTTATACAAAGCGATGTTACGGCGTATAATCTATCAAGGGAGATATCTAAATATCTTGATAATAAAGCTTACCGCAAAGAGAGTTCTGAAAAACTCATTGAGCAAACAACCTCAATGCAAGGAAAAGGCGGCCTCGCCAGTCAGCGAGCCGCCCAAACAATTGCTAGTCTTTTGTAACTACCGCTTACTCAGTGGAACATAATCGCGCGTTACTGCGCCCGTGTAGAGTTGACGTGGACGTCCAATGCGCTGACTCGGATCTTCCAACATTTCATTCCACTGGGAAATCCAGCCGACTGTGCGAGCCAATGCGAATAGCACAGTGAACATGGATGTTGGGAAGCCAAGAGCCGAAAGAACTATACCAGAATAAAAATCAACATTTGGATAGAGTTTTTTGGCGATAAAATACTCATCTTCTAAGGCAATTTTTTCAAGCTCTTTCGCCACGTCCAAAATTGGATTTTTAAGATCCAGCTCTTCCAAAACGTTATGTGCAACTTTTTGCAAAACGCGTGAACGTGGATCAAAGTTTTTATAGACGCGGTGACCAAAACCCATAAGGCGAAATGGGTCTGATTTATCTTTGGCTCGAGCTATATACTCGGGAATGCGGTCAACTGTTCCGATTTCACGTAGCATGTTCAGACAAGCTTCATTCGCGCCGCCATGACTTGGTCCCCAAAGACAGGCAATTCCCGCAGCGATACAGGCATAAGGGTTCGCCCCTGATGACCCTGCAAGGCGTACAGTTGATGTCGACGCGTTTTGTTCATGGTCAGCATGGAGAATAAATATCGTATCCATCGCTTCGGCGATTGTTTTGCTGACTTTGTATTCCTCAGCAGGAACCGAGAAGCACATATGTAAAAAATTTTCAGCATATGAAAGTTCGTTATTTGGATAAACATGTGGTTGTCCGATAGAGTACTTGTAACAGCGCGCCGCGATTGTTGGCATTTTTGCAATCAAACGATACATTGCGATGTTACGAGCTTCATCGACTGTTGTGTGCGTATCATCGTGATAGAAGCCAGATAAAGCGCCGACAGTTCCACACATCATGGCCATAGGGTGACTATCGCGGCGGAAGCCATGGAAGAAACTTTCGACTTGATCATGGAGCATTGTATGCTCGGTGATTGTTCGAGTGAAGTCGGCATTTTGTTTTTTATTGGGAAGCTCGCCATTGATCATCAAATACGCGACCTCAAGAAATGACGATTTATCGGCGAGTTGCTCAATTGGATATCCACGGTGAAGAAGTTGTCCTTTATTGCCGTCAATAAATGTTATTTGTGATTCTGTGGAACATGTTGAGGTGTAGCCCGGATCAAAGGTAAAATGACCTGAGTGTTTATGCAGAGCACGAACATCAATACCCGGAACGCCCATAGACCCTGACATGATTGGAAGGTCGTAATTGTCTTTGCCAATGGTCAGCTTAGCTGTACCAATATTTTTGATTTTATTTTCCATATTTCTCTCTTTCTAATTATCTTTAGTTGGACTCTATAACATCATTTAGCCGTGCAAGAGTCTCGTCTTTGCCGAGTAAGGCGAGAACCCAGGATAAATCCGGGGAAGGTGCACCACCGGTTAGCGCCGCGCGTACGGGCTGACCAATTTTTCCAAAGCCAATGTCGTTATCGGACACATATGCTTTAAGGAGCTTCTGTATTTCTGTTTCGTTCCAATCAGAGCCTTTTAAGGATTTTAGCTGTGAAGTCAAAACAAACAAATGTGACAATGCTCCCTCTCTTTTCAGAGGTTTAGCGGCTTTTCCTGTAATTTCTAAAGGGCGTTTTAGCATTAAGTACCGAGCTTGCTGGGCCAACTCTTTGAGCGTTTTTGCGCGGGGTTTTAATGTGTCCATCGCTTTGGTAACACGGGTTTTTAGTTCCTCTGACAATGGTCCTTGATTGACCTCTTCTAGGAAGGAGGCGGCTTGGACGAGTAAATCATCATTGGGCTCTTGGGCTATATGCTGCCCGTTAATATAGTCCATCTTATCAAAATCGAGGCGGGCAGGAGCTGAATTTATACCCTCCAAAGTGAAGACTTCTGAGATGTCGTCATCGGTAAAGAAAAGTTCTTCATCCCCATGTGACCAGCCGAGTTTTAGAAGGTAATTGCGAAGACCTCCCGGAAGATAGCCCATATCTTTGTAAGCCTCCGCGCCTAAAGCTCCGTGGCGTTTGGACAGCTTCTTCCCATCAGGTCCGTGAATAAGGGGCACATGAGCCCACTGGGGCACATCCCAGCCTAGGGCTTGATAAATCAGGCTCTGGCGGCCAGCATTGATAAGGTGGTCATCCCCGCGCACGACATGGGTGATGTCCATATTATGATCATCAACCACAACGGCGAGCATATAAGTTGGCGTTCCGTCGGCGCGCAGGAGAACAAGATCATCAAAGTTCTTATTATCCCATGTTATATCGCCTTGAACATGATCTGTGATGTGTGTTTCGCCATCTGGAACCCGAAACCGAATTGTAAAAGGTTTGTCGAACTCGGTAGTTTTATCGCGGTACGGGCTGCGGAAAGCGGTATCGCCTTCACGGGCTTTAGCACGTAGAACTTCTAGCTCATCAGATGTGGCGTAGCAGCGATAAGCTTTACCGCTTTCGAGGAGGGCCATAGCAGCGTCTATATGGGCTTTCGCATTTTGACTTTGATAAACGATCTTGCCGTCGTGATGCACGCCAAGCCAATCTAACCCATCAATAATGGCCTGTGTCGCCTCTTCAGTAGAGCGGGCTTTATCGGTATCTTCAATGCGAAGGTGAAATTCCCCGCCCATATGTTTGGCGAAATAGTAATTAAACAAAGCCGTGCGCGCGCCACCAATATGCAAAAACCCTGTAGGCGATGGTGCAAAGCGGGTAATTACTTTAGGTGTTGTCATAGTGCAGGCGCAACTCATAGAGTGGGAAGGCGGGTATTCGGGGTTCCTATCTCACAAGATGGCAGAAAATAACAGCATAATCGGGCGGCGGGTAACGCCTTTATTGCGAGGATGGTCTGCACCTGCTTATCAAAACTTTGATTGGGGGGTGGCAATATTTGCTATCGGGATTGCGGTCTATTTTGCCCTCCCGTTTGAACCAAACCTTATGGGTGTGTTGGGAGTTTGTTTTCTATTATTACTAGGTCTCTGGCTGACTGAAAGATTGGCATTTCAGTTTTATCCGTATGTTTTAGTTCTGTTATTGTTAAGTCTTGGTCTAGGGCGTGGGACTTGGCACACAGCGGCGATTGCAGAGCCAAAATTACCAAAATATGAGCGTAGCTATACGGTAAAAGGCTGGATAGAGACGATTGAAAAATCAGGTAATGGTTTTAGATGGCAAATCCGTGTGCATGACATGTCAGGCCTCAAACCCGAAGTGACACCGAGGCGAGTACGCATAAAGGCGAAAACAGAAGGGTTTAACGCTGGAGATGGCGTGTCTATTCGCGCAATCATGTCCGCTCCGCCAGGCCCTGTCGTCCCAGATGGGTATGATCCCGCGCGGCGCGCCTATTTTAAGGGTTTAGGGGGCTATGGTTTCGCAATAGGTAAGCCCGAAACATATGACCCTAATTCTTTAGCATTATCAGAGAGTTATGGGCGTTCATTTGTGCGGTTTCGGTATGGCCTAGCTGATCAAATCCGAATGAGCGCTCCGGCGGAAACAGCAGGTTTACAAGTCGCGCTCCTGACAGGTGTGCGTAGCTATATTCCGGAGGCTCATACGGAGGCGTTGCGGGTGGCGGGACTAGCGCATGTCTTGGCGATATCGGGCTTGCATATGGGGCTATTGGCGGGTGGGAGCTATTTTATGGCGACTTTATTGCTGGCGATGATAGCGCCGCTGTCTCGCCGTTATGATGTGCGCAAACCTGCTGCGATTATCGGAGCTTTAACAGCGACAGCTTATTTGATTTTATCCGGCGCGTCTGTTGCAACGCAACGGGCCTATATTATGGCGATCATTGTGTTTTTAGCGGTGATATTGGACAGACGCGCTTTCTCGATGCGTTCAGTTGCGGTGGCGGCATTGATTACGCTCATGTTCCATCCCGAGGCCTTAATATCTGTCGGCTTTCAAATGTCTTTTGCGGCTGTGGCGGCCTTGGTTGTGGTTTACCGTGAATGGCATGACAGGCGTGGGTATGTTCCGCGTATCGGGATACAGCAGAAATTATGGAGCTGGCTCTCCACTTTAACTGTGACAAGCTTTGTTGCAGGTACAGCGACATCGGGCTTTGCGGTACTACACTTTCACCGTATCGCCAATTATAGCCTGTTTGGTAATCTTTTTGCGATGCCGATTTTTACCTTTCTTGTCATGCCAGCGGCTCTAGTGTCCTTAATGGCAATCCCTTTTGGACTGGAAAGCCTGCCATTGGCGGTGATGGGCTGGGGACTATCTATTCTATTGGATGTTGCTGGATGGGTGGCGACATGGCCAGGCGCGGTTTTACATGTTTGGGCCGCGCCGTCCTGGATTATCGGGCTCTTTGGCCTGGCATTTTTACTGATAACATTGGGGCAGGGGGTGAGGCGATATTTAGGGTTCGGCATTGCCGCTTTATGTTTTGTTATTTGGAGTCAAACGCCTCAGCCTGATATGCGTATATCAGATACGGGCCAGGTCGCGTTTTGGGATAACGCCGATGAGAGTGTTTTATATGTCGGACGTAAACGCTCAGATCGTTATGGACGAGAACAATTCATGCAAAAGGCGGGGCAGATCAATGGCGAGGTCAAACGTTACCAAGATGAGCTAGCGAGCTGTGATAAGCTGGCATGCCGATTTGAGGTGAGGGGTAAGCAAATCTCTGTTGTGCATCATCCCTCTGAAGTGCCGCTGGAATGTGAAACCGCGGATATTGTTATTTTAACGACGAGGGAAGCAGGGCCAGTCGCGAGGCGAGGATGTGAGGCCGAACTCCTCGATCAGCGCGTGTTTAGGACATCTGGCGCCCATGATGTTTATGTCTCTGCGGGGGAGATAGAGCTTCGTCCTGCCAATAAAAAGGGCCGCCGAAGCCGCCCTTGGTCTTAGATATGGTCTTTTTGTTAGTGATAGTTGCGCACTAAACCAACCAGAATGCCTTGGACTTCGACGCGGTCGGGGCCAAATGACTTCGTCTCGAAATCTTTATTTTCTGGAATTAATTCAATGGTTTGGCCTGATTTGTAAATGCGTTTCAGCGTGGCTTCTTCTTGATCGACAAGGGCGACAACGATCTGATTGTTACGGGCTGTATTGGCCTTTTTAACAATCACGATATCACCGTCCAAAATACCGGCCTCAATCATCGACTCGCCTTCAATTTCAAGGGCGAAATGATCTGGTCCCATCATATTAGGCGGCACAGAGATCATATTATAACTATCTTCAATGGCGGCGATCGGATTACCCGCCGCAATTTTACCGACAAAGGGCACTTCATAAGTATCATTGGCGGCAGTAGGGGTTTGCGAGCTTGATTGATAATCTTCAGGGAGCTTAATCACTTCCAGCGCGCGAGCTTTATTAGGAAGGCGGCGAATAAAACCGCGTTCTTCCAGCGCTGTAATGAGGCGGTGAATGCCAGACTTACTAGCAAGACCCAGAGCGTCCTTCATTTCATCATAAGAGGGCGGCACACCCACAGCTTTAATCTTCCGATCAATGAGTAAAAGAAGATCTTTTTGTTTTTGCGTCAGCATCTTGATTTTCTCCTTATGGAGGTCGAATCACCTCGAACAAAGTAGCAACATTTATTTTGTTCTACAGATGTTCTTTCGATTGTCAAGCGCGTTGCCTTTCTAAGTACATATTCCATTTAAAATATATGCATTTGTGAAGGAAAAATAAGAGATAGTGTGACCTAGATTACATAATTATCTAATTTGTTGTATAAATTATAGCGTAATTGACATTTCCTTTCTCTAGAAATAACAGTTTCTATTAATGGGGCGCACTCTATCTGCATTTAAGCTGGTGGACTGCGTAATTTACTAACTCGCGATTTTGCGCAAGGGGCAGTTATGGCAAATTTTGACGGAACAAATGGTGATGATATCATTAATGGCACAAATGGTGATGACACCATCGATGTCTCCCAAGGGGGTACAGACACGGTTAACGCAGGCGGTGGTGATGACACTATCATAGGTCAAAACGATACATCTATGCCAGGTACGATAGATGGCGGCACTGGATTTGATGTTCTGAGATTTATTGACCCAGTTAATGGGTTTAGTAATAATGGTTTCTCATCACAAAATGACTTTTTAACACTATCTAATGGTTATGATATTTCCAATGTTGAGCGCGTTGAAGTCATTCAATCTGGGGTACTAACCAGACTCTCTATAAATGGCTCAACGGGGGCTGATGTAATTGATTTGTCCTCTGAAATTGCGAGTAATTATGATGTTCGTACGGGGAGCGGAAATGATACTGTTACCCTAGGGGCTTTTTCAGGGAGTGCTAATCTTGCGCTAGGAGGTGGCATTGATATTTATAATGGTGGCTCAAGCGGCAATGTCTTCTTTTTTGCAGGGTCAGGAGCTGACATATATAATGGCGGTGCAGCAATCGAAACCATTGACTATATCTTTTCTACTGTTGGCGTTAATGTAAATCTTTTAACTGGCATAGGGTCTGGGGGATTTGCGGCTGGTGAGACCTATAGTAATATCGAAAATATCGAGGGTTCAAGCTTTGTGGATACGCTTATCGGCGACGCAAATGATAATAGGTTGTCAGGCCGTGGTGGAGACGACATCATAGAGGGCGGGGCCGGGAATGACACACTTATTGCATCTGGCGGTAATGTAACCTTTACTGGTGGTACGGGTGAAGATTCCTTCATCTTTAATATATTTAATTTCTCACTTGATGGTGAAATCACTGATTTTGAGATAGGTGAAACGTTAGAAATAGGGCAGTTTTTTGAGGCTACAAACGGTTTTACTGTACCGATATTTATTGGAACTGCAGCCTTTTCGAATGTCGTTGGGGAAATACGGTATGAATTTGTCTCAGGCACAACTGAATTGCAACTTGATACCGATGGTGATGGTGTTGCCGACGACATACTTGTTTTGTCAAATGGAGAATTGGATCTTGTAGACACTGGAACTGGAACAGGTTTCTTCACATTAAATTTAGAGGCCACCACACCAGCCATCGACGGCACTTCCGGTAACGACACACTAACAGGCACCGTAAATGATGACATCATTAACGGCTTTGGCGGTGATGACATCATTACCACGCTGACGGGTAATGATACGGTTGATGCTGGCGGCGGGGATGATACTATTATTATCGACGTAAATGGTTCTGGAACTATTCTTGGCCAAGCAGGCAATGATACGATCGAGGAATATAGCGACTCAGGTTTCTCGACTCTCTTAACTGAAAATACAGGTGAGACAATAATATTTACCTCGGCTGGGTCTTATACATTAACTGGAGTTGAAGTATTTAACGATTTCGATTCATCAGGCATATTGCAAAATCATTCATTATTTGGTTCCGCAGCGAGTGAAACTTTGGACGTTTCCAGCTTTGATTCATCTGTAGGTCTTGTTATTTGGGCAGGTGCAGGCGATGACGTGCTTATAGGCGGTAGTGGATTTCAGCAATTATTTCCTGGCAGTGGTAATGATACCATCACTACAGGAACTGGATTTGCAGATATTCGTGCAAGTGAGGGTTCAGATACAATTGATGGAACTGCTGGCTTTGTGCAGCTTGACTATTTTGAGTCCAGCGCGGGCATAAATATCGACCTTTCAGATGGTTTGGCAGAGAGTGGCGGTTATGCACAAGGAGATATACTTATTAGCGTAGAGGCAGTCTCTGGTTCTGACTTTGATGATTTGCTGACGGGTTCTTCTGCAAACGATCAATTGCAGGGTAATACTGGGAATGATGTCATATCTGGTCTAGGGGGGGCGGATTTTCTTACTGGTGGATTTGGTGATGATGTCATCGATGGCGGTTCTGACGATGATGTCATAGTCGGTGGCGCGGGTATGGACACACTGACCGGTGGTGCAGGATCTGATAGACTCGAATTTTTCCAGTATACTGATAATGACTTTGAAGACACGATCACAGATTTTGGAACTGGCGACAGTCTCCGTTTATTCGACTCTTTTATTAACGGCGCAGTAGTCTTGCCAATCTTTATCGGGACAGATGCTTTTTCAAACACGCAATTTGAACTCCGCTATGAAAATGCGAATGGTCAGACATTGCTACAGCTCGACGAAGACGGAGACGGTGTTGCTGATCAGACGTTGACCCTTGAGGGTGGTGAATTTGAACTTGCAGTTACAAACAACCAAGGGTTCTTTTTTGACCTTGTTATTGTTGAGCCCCCAATTGATGGCACGTCTGGCAATGACACTCTAACAGGCACCGTAAATGATGACGTCATTAACGGCCTTGGCGGTGATGATATCATTACCACGCTGACGGGTAATGATACGGTTGATGCGGGTAGCGGCAATGATACGATTATCATCAGTCAAGATGGCTTCGGGACGATTGAGGGCGGAACAGGACAAGACGTTGTTCAAATTGAAGCAAATTTCCTGTCGCGGTCTGAATCAAACTTGGCAACCACGCCTGAAATTGATTTGTTTACCAATGCGGGTGTTTACGATCTCTCTCGGGTTGAACGGATTGAAGCACTTGCTTCTGAAACCGGAGATATAAACGAACTTATTCTAGTTGGAAATAATGGGGTGAATAACTTCGACCTAACCGGCGAAACTATAAATGGTCGCGCGACTATTTATGCTGGCGGCTCAAGCGACACTGTGACTGTGAGTGACACTGGCGCGTTTGTAGATGTGTTTTTGGGAAATGGGGCCGATATCTTCAACGGCGGTACCGATAATTCCCTTATTGCGCCAGGGGCAGGCGCCGACACAATTAACGGCGGTTCGGGTTTTGAAACTCTAAGCTATCAAGACTCGACACAGGGCGTAAATGTTAATCTTGAAACAGGCGTTGGATCAGGAGGATTTGCCGCTGGTGATATTCTTAACAACGTTGACGGGGTTTGGGGCTCAAACTTTGATGATGTCCTAATAGGCAATGCCGACGATAATTCTTTATGGGGTGGCAATGGAGGCGTTGACGTCATTGACGGCGGCGCAGGAAATGACACAATTTTCGTCTCCTTAGGGACACAAACACTTACGGGCGGTGAGGGTTCCGATAACTTTAACTATTTCTCTCCGAATTCTATTGGGAGCTTGAATAGTGAAATTACTGACTTGGAGGAGATAGATAGCATTTCTATTGGTAGGGGCACTTTTGACGGCGTGTTCGGTGCGCCGACATTTATTGGCGAAGCTGCATTTTCAAATATAGCTGGCGAATTACGTTATGAGCATGTTGGCGGAGAAACTCTGCTGCAACTCGACAGAGATGGTGACGGTGTCACCGACGAAACGCTTACGATCTCCAATGGTGAGTTTAATCTAGCAAATACGAGTACAAGTGAATTTTCACTTAATCTTGTTATCGATAACTCTACTCCCGGTGTCGTGACAAATACAAATGATTCTGGATCAGGGAGTCTGCGCGAGGCGGTATTAGACTCAAATGCATCTAACGGCACTGTGCCTATCGTGTTTGATCCAGCCGTTATCGGTCAAACAATCTCGGTATTGAACGCCTTAGAGTTGAGCGCGAATACCGATATTGATGGTAATGTTGATATCTTTTTAGATCAAAATACATCATTATTTGTGCTAGCCGGAGACTCGACCACGGTCACACTCGATGTCAATAATATCACAATTGATGTTGATGAAACCCAGACGACGGATACAACGACGTTTTTAAACTTCATTGATGTTATTGCGGACGGCGTAACGATCAACAATAATTCAAATATAGATGCGAGCGGAATTGGGGGTGATCCCGCGACTGATATATCAAGCGTTATTGGAATTGGAGGTTTGGGAGATAACTTAACAGTCGTCAACTCAGCGGATGCTAGTATCGTAACAACAGGCAGATTTGCGATCAACGCCGTTGATTCTGCCGAAAACATCACAGCGAATATTGTCAATGATGGCACACTGATCGCTGGCGATGATACAATTCGTATTCAGGTTGGAACGATTACCAACTCCGGGCTGATTGAATCGACTGGAACGTTCTTCAATGGCTTTTTGGGAATTTCGGGTGCCTTTGCTGATGCGATCGCATTAATAACCCCTGATGGAACCCCAACACTCCCAGTTCCTGAGGGTCCGGTTCATATCATAAATACAGATACGGGCGTGATTGATGGTGTGCGGGCCGGTATTCAGTTTTTCGACGGTGGTCGCATCGACAATGATGGATTAATCACAGGAGATTCTGTTGCGATTGTAACCGCTTCAGAATTTCTTTTAAATAATTCTGGAACTCTATCGAGCGAAGGTGAAAACTTTGGCTTCGCTAATGATGGAAATGAAGATACTGCAACATTGCAGATTAGCCAGGGGTCACAGGCTGTAGAAGTCAATAATAGCGGCGTAATTGAGAGTCCTGATTTTGCTATCTCATCCTTTTCCGGGGCAACTATTAACAACTTAATTGATGGTCAGATACTGGCTGATACAGACGGCACTAATGACGACGCCGTGGCATTTAGAGGCTCCGTTTTGGATGATTTCATTGTTGAAGCCTTCCAAACGACCGCTTTTGTAGATCAGTCTACAAATCTAATGAGCGATCAAGGCATAACTATTGATGCCAATGGTGATTTGGTTCTCTCCGATGGAACCTTTTTAATTGCGGGGAGCGCAAACGGAGGTGGTTTCCCGACGGGTGCATTCGTAGCTGATGTATTCCTTTTGGCTCTCATCGACATTGCTGCCACGCAAAATACGGGTGCCTTAGTCTATCAAACAGATGCCAACGGGATATTGTTCCCATCAACCATTAATGTTGTGTCACCAATCCTTGGCTCAGTTACGGTCAATTTTGTGAGTGGTCAGGGCCTTACGGTGAGCGATCCAAATGGCGGTCCTGTCTTTAATGTCCCAGCCGATGTTGATTTCGGCGATACCATCACAAATGAAGGTACGATTAACGGCGATATTAGTACAGGTCTTGGCGATGATGTCGTCACCAATACAGGGTCGATTGATGGCGATATATCGCTTGGCAGAGGCAATGATACCGTAGAGGCCGGCGGGAGTGATAATATAATAGATGGAGGCGAAGGCATAGATGAAGCTCAATATGCTAATTCATCTAGCGGAGTGATCGTCAATCTGGCCTCAGGCTTTACCTCTGGCGGGGACGCGGCGGGGGATACTCTGGTTAATATTGAAAACCTGCTAGGATCTAGCTTTAATGATCGCTTAACAGGCGATGCTGGCGACAATGTCCTCTCAGGCGCGGTAGGTCACGATGTTCTTATAGGCAGCGCGGGCAATGATACGCTCAATGGCGGGACAGGTGATGATGTTCTGGATGGCGGCGTCGGGAATGATACCCTTGATGGTGGCGCCGATAATGATACGGCCGTCTTTGATCTTTTAAGTGCAAATTACACGATTACCGAAAATGCGGACGGGTCTTTCACAGTAACGGATAATGTAGGAAGTGCAGGGACGGATACGCTGATTGATATCGAATCTGCTCAGTTCTCTGATACCACGATTGATCTGACGAACTTCGTTTCGGAAACAAACCTGACCAACGGTGATGATGTTTTCACAGGTACAACGGGGGATGACATCATCAACGCACTGGACGGGAATGATGATGTTAATGGCTCTCTGG
>CAYYMI010000031.1:0-31576 GCA_964472905.1 uncultured Hellea sp.
GGTATTCTTTGTAAGGTTTTAAAACTTCAGGCGGCGTTTTGGCATGAGCTATGCCCGATATTGATAAGGCTAAGGCGAATGATAAAAACAGTTTTCTCATTTTGGTCCCCAATCTGCTTATATATCGCTAGATTACGGATAAAATCTACAATTGCAAGGAGAGAAGAACAACCTTTGCCTGAATTCTGACTTCACATAAAGCCCTTTATGCGCGCGTTACTGAAACATTCGGCCGCGGATTAACGGCTCCAAACCTTCACGGCGTGAGACGAGACACCTATTAGACTAATCATCCATAAGGCATAAGCTGCGCTATAGGCGATGAGCGCTAAAACGCCTAGCAGCATGACTAATGGATTTTTAAATCGGTCGGCTGTTGCCGCAAAAATTTCAGTGGGGTCTTCTTTTCCTAATCCTGACATCGTCATGAAGAAATTGGGATCACCGGTCACAAGCCCAACACCGATTATCATAATGATATAAATCAGAATGTACCCACCTAGAAACGTGACAAGATAAGCGGGAAATAGAGTCCAAAACCGTCCCTTTGTTAGGCTCTTTGCCGTTAAAACTTGCGTCTTATTCTTTTGAATGGATAGAGCAGAAGCAGGGGCCAAACGAACCGACGCTAGCAGCAATAAACAGAGGAGCGCAATCAGACCGAAAACAGCTAAAATTGGACCAATGCCTGGAATGACGGCCATTAAAACGAAAGCCATAACGCCGAAAAAATATATCGCGAATATGAGTCCAAAAACACCTAGTTGCGCGAGCCACACTCGCAGCTCATCTTTTCCAAGTCTGAAGGGCCGCTTGGGGGCTTCAGTCCCATGTAACACTTTACGATGAAGCGCCGCCTCCGCCATTACCCAAGCCAGCCAATATCCTGCCATCAGAAACAAATAGGTGGGCGCCATTTTAAGCATGAGAGCATTCAGGGCTTTACTGTCAACGGCTCCGGGGTCACCCCCTAATACCGATTGCATATTTTGCTGATTAATCGCCATCAACTCCCCATAATGAGGCAAGATGAGAGGCCAAGCAATTAAGCTCACAATGGATACGACAGCCGCTGTCCAAAAGACAAGACGCCATCCAAATTGTTTCCCGCCTGATGTTCTAAAGGCCTGCGTAACCGCCTCATCAAATTTAAACTCGCTCATAGACCGACTCTCCCTCTGACGATGTTATGCATTATAATTGTGGATTATACAAAGACCTGAAAAGCAGAGCTTGCCTCTCTTACGCCCCTGCCCTACATCGCGGCCATGACTAAACCAAGCATGACTAAAACGAACGTTAAACCCGTTCACATTATCGGCGCTGGCATGGCAGGCTCGGAGGCCGCGTGGCAGTGTGTACGCATGGGCGTGCCCGTGGTTCTGCATGAGATGCGACCACAGCGTATGACGGAGGCGCATCAAGGCGAGGGCTTTGCCGAGCTTGTCTGTTCCAACTCTTTCCGCTCCGACGATAAAATGGGTAATGCCGTTGGCGTCTTGCATGAGGAAATGCGCAAAGCCGATAGCCTCATTATGGGTATGGGTGATATGACGAAGCTCCCCGCGGGCGGCGCGCTTGCCGTAGACCGTGAACAGTTCTCTGACGCCGTGACAACCATCTTGCAACAACACCCATTAGTCACCGTCGAATACGGCGAAGTGAAAGGCCTGCCGCCGAAATCTTGGGGCAATACGATTATTGCCACTGGTCCTCTCACCGCGCCGTCACTCGCGCAGGCTATTCTGGATTTAACGGGCGAAGATAGCCTTGCTTTCTTCGACGCGATTGCCCCGATTATTTACAAAGACAGTATCGACTTTTCCAAAGCGTGGATGCAATCGCGCTATGATAAAAAAGGGCCCGGCGGGGATGGGGCGGATTATATCAATTGTCCACTCGATAAAGAGCAATATGAGCGCTTTATCGATGACCTTATCACGTCAGATCAAACCGAATTCAAAGACTTTGAGAAAGATACGCCCTATTTTGAAAGCTGCCTACCTATAGAAGTCATGGCCGCGCGCGGGGCAGAGACATTACGCTGGGGCCCTATGAAGCCTGTCGGCCTGACCAATAAACATAACCCAACGGTCAAAGCCCATGCTATTGTTCAGCTCCGCCAAGACAACGCCCTTGGCACGCTTTACAATATGGTTGGGTTTCAAACGAAAATGAAATATGGCGCGCAAGCGGAGATCCTTAAAAAAATACCAGGTCTTGAGAATGCTGTTTTTGCAAGGCTAGGCGGAATTCACCGAAATACATTCATAAATTCTCCTAAGCTACTGAATAAACAGCTTAAATTACAAAAACGGCCTGATTTACGCTTTGCGGGTCAAATTATGGGGGTTGAAGGCTATGTCGAGAGCGCAGCCTTGGGCCTCATCACAGGCCGTATGGCCGCCGCTGAAGCTTTAGGACATAAGGCTTATCCCGTCCCGCCCCTAACTACGGCACTTGGTGCTTTGGTCGAGCATGTGACTGGCGGTTATATGAGCGGGCCCAAAGCCAAGTTCCAACCAATGAATGTCAATTTCGGCCTCTTCCCGCCTATGGAAGAGGAAATCGTCTATCCTAAGGTCAATGGCAAACGCCTACGCGGCAAAGATAAAACACGCTATCGTAAGAGCTTATTGGCGAAACGGGCTTTGCAAGATATTAAGGATTGGGTTTAGGAGGCACGATTGTTCGGGCAAGGGTTAATGCATTTTGTATTTTTTCTTTTATGTCTTGATTTTTTCCGCGATACTTTGGAGCTTCTACAGGACAAAATTGAACCGCTGATAGAAATAATCTTATTTCATGATCATTTTCAGGCTGACTTTTAACAAAAGAATTTCCATCCTTAGAAAAGTCGAAAAGCGATGGAGCAGAATCGACACAAAGGCCGCATGAGATACAATCCTCATATAGAATATAAAAATCATCTTCTATATTTTTACTCATCAATTTTTCCTATTAAATAACCTGCTTGGGTTAAAAGTTAAATCCAGAGGACAGAATATAAAATTCAATATTTCCGCTCATCATCTGTCCATCTTCATTATCCCAATTTCGAAGTCGAATAGGCTGTAGAGTTAAGGTTAGATGATTTTCGTCAAACATGATGATGGAATTACCTAACTCACTTGAAGAAAGACCGTCTCCAACCTGTTCTTCTAAATGTGTCAGCAGGTCAAACTCGGCCATACTGGTGCTATCTTCGGAAACTTTAAGAACGCCCTCAGTAATAACAATATCCTTTCCTTTACGGGAATAGAGAGTTTGCGAAGATGGTTTATTCTTCCTCGAACTATAATAGTAATTATAGGGACCCAGAATTTGATCATACTCATTTATGCCAATCGGTTTATTACCGCGGTCGAAATTTTGGGTATCATTATTTATATCGTATCGTGTTGGTACTTTTATGCCTTCAAGATTTAAATCCTTATAAATATCAGTGAGTTTAAAATCATCCTTGGGGATGTAATCAATCTTGGCAAAAGCTTTTCGTAAAGTCCCATTTGCCTTTTCTTTATTTAGATAATTGATTGAGCCTTTGGCTATCTTTGCAGCGTCTTTGTCAACGACTTCAAAATAGCCATCTTTTTTAGAAACCGCTATGCTTAGAGAGCTATCCAAGCGTGAATATTGACTCGCGATGGACAGCCACCCGCTGCCAAGCGTACCTATTAATAGCAGAGTTGCGCCAAAGCCGGGAATAATACGAATATCGCGTTTATCTTTGGGACCTAACGCAAACCAGAGACCTAGTCCTAAAGACCAAATGACAATAAGCATGAGCAAAACACGCTCTGGTGTATACCCATATTCTCCGACGCGTACAAAGACGGCTATTGCAAGCATGATGGCGGCGGGAATTGATATCGGGAACCAGACTTTCCGAAACAACTTCGCGAGGGCCTTTTCTTTTATGAAGGGCGGCTCCAACACTAACCATGTCAGTGTGCCGATTAAAAGAAACGGCGTTGTGAGCTGGGCTATTTCGCCTTTAGGAAGCGAGCCAGAGATTAAAATCTTAACCCCATAAGCCAAAAGGATAACGGCGTAAATCAACGTTAGAGGAGAGAGAAGCCATGTCCCTAGAAACGCAACAGCTTTTGAGACAAAGCCCGGGTTATCAATCAACTCATCATATGGCTCATCCACGCGCGGCACAGTCGAAAGCCAATAAAGCGGGGCTAATAAGCCTAAACCAATAGGCAAAAGAAGGTGTTCTGTCAGGTCTCTAATATTGAGTCCGAAAAGAGACTTCAAAGCTTCTTGGATGGCCATAACGCCGAGGAAGAATATAATGGAGCCCAGAAAGGCAAACCCTGCTCCCGTCCATATTTTATGGGTAAAATCCCAGAGATGGAGATCATCTCGAGGCTTTTTCCATAAAACTGCATTGCCCAGTAAAAGCAAAACAGCTCCCACAGGCATGGCTAAATTTAAACGCAGCTCTTTGGAAAACCAAAATAATACAGCAATAATAGCCGCAAGAATGATCTGCACAAAAATGAGTTTCGAGAGTTTCTGACCTTCTCGCGCAAGCGTTATAATCACCGAAAGATAAGCGGCTATGACGAGGCCAACGAGCATACGGCCTAAGCTTTCATGTTGACTCCAGCGGTCTGTAAAAATCCAGATAGTTGTAAAAATAGCCATGCAAGCGGCAGCCACAGGAAACCGCGCAATGACCGCGCTTAGGTCAGGAACATGTCCAATCCAGCGATGTAGACTCGGCTTAATCAATTAACCGATGGAATAGAAATGAGCGCGGGAGCCCCTGGTCCAAATGGCCAACCTAAGACAATCCAGAGCATGACAAGGATAACGCCTGTAATCAGCATCCAGATCGAATATGGGATCATCATGGCCGTTAGCGAGCCAAGCCCAAAGTCCTTCTTCCAGCGTTGCGCAAAGACAAGAACTAACGGGAAATAAACCATCAAAGGCGTAATAATATTGGTCGCGCCATCCCCGACACGATAAACAGCCGTCGCGGCATCTGGGCTAATGCCCAAGAGTAATAACATTGGGACTAGAACAGGCGCGAGCAACGCCCATTTGGCAGAGGCTGACCCCACAAATAAATTCAAAATTGCTGAGAAGATAACAATCAATCCCAACACAATCGGCATGGGTAATCCGCTTGATTGTATCGCCCCTGCCCCGTGGACAGCGGATACAAGACCCAAGTTGGACCAGTTAAACATCGCCACAAAATGGGCCGCAGCAAACATAAGAACGAGATAATAACCCATATCCTTCATCGCTTCGCTCATCATATCAACAAGGTCTTTATGTGTTTTGATGGTTCCCGCTGCTTTACCGTAGGCCCAGCCCGCGGCGAGGAATAAGATCATAAATCCGGCAACGAGAGATCGAAAGAACGGTCCATAATTAGACACTGAAGCACAAAGACCTGCAGACGCTTGTTCAGGCGGACAGGCGGCTGGGTCATAAAGAGGTCTGCCGGGCATAAATGTCATGAGGGCCCATGCCGCGCAAACACCCAATAGTGCATAAAGCGCCCAGCGTAAGCCTTTGCGCTGTAGCTCAGTTAAGGGCTTATCCTCATCCCCATAAGAGGCCATATCACTGCCGCTATCTGGTACCCACTTGCCAAGCTTGGGTTCAATGATTTTATCTGTCACCCACCAGATGAGAGGTAGATAAACAAAAAGTAGCGCAATAATAAAAAAGGCATTGCCTGCGATATTTGACGTCCAGCCCGCATCAATAGAACTCGCCTCATAGGCTGTTTCTGTAATACCGTATAAAAGGGCGTCTAATTGCCCGGGCGCAATGTTAGCTGAAAAGCCCCCCGACACCCCTGCAAAGCCGCAAGCAATACCCGCAAGCGGATGCCGGCCGGCCGCTGCAAAAATAATTGCCGCCAAGGGTATCATAACAACATAACCCGCATCTGCCGCGTGATTGGACAGCATAGCGACTAGCGCAACGACTGGCGTGAGAAGAAATTTAGGCGCGTTTCGAAGAGCGGCCTTAATCGCGCTGGCAAATAATCCAGAGCGCTCAGCAACCCCGGCCCCGAGCATAACGACAAGCACATAGCCTATGGGATGAAAATGGGTAAATGTTTTGGGCATATCCACCCACAGCCTTCGAATGTTCTCGGCCGATAAAAGGCTAGCGCCTTTAATGACAACAGGATTCCCGCTGGCATCCACCTTCGTCGGATGGTTCGCCGATACGCCAAGCAAGCTACAGATAACAGAAATAACAACGAGAAAGATAATCAAGTAAAAGAAGATAAAAACAGGGTCCGGCAAACGGTTTCCTGTGCGTTCGACCCAGCCCAAAAATCCTTTTTGCGTCGGCGTGGCTTCTGTTTTGCTCATGATATCCCCTTGATTTGTTTTTTAAACCCTACCCCGCATCACCGCGCCTATCAAGCGCAAGCGCTTTCGAAGCGGCGAATAGGATACACTCATTGTCGCAGGATCATGGGTCAAATGTGTAAGCCGTGAGATATATCCCGGTATAAGCGCCGCATAAACACTTGCTGGCATGACGGTACTATCTATTTCCGCTAAGCCATTGATGGAATTATAAGATGATCTTGCCGCCTCGCATATTACCTCGAATGGTAAATGGGTAAGCATACCGGATTGATAGTAGCGAAAAGCTCGGGCAAGGCCCGTTAATCCCCATCCTTCACCAGCGTTTAAAACGTTGGCGTCAGGTTCAAACCCTGTAACTTTTACAGCGATCTGCATTAATGTTCCGGATGTGTCACGGCAATATGTTTTGGCCTCATCCATATCATTAAAAGGTCGGGGGTCTAAATCGCGCTCACGCGCATCAATGAGTTTATCTAGCCAAAATCGCGGGAGATCACAGTCTTTCACAAGCTGGGCTAGGGGCGTTGTAATTTCATGTTGGCGGACAGCTTTGCCCTCATATATTTCAGCAATAGCATCTCGCCACCATTGATATCTTATCGCGCCTATCATCGGTTCACTGACAAGTTCTGGAACTTTGGCAAGCTCATAATGGAAGGCATAAAGCAGCAATAAACGCTCACGCGTGGCCTTGTCTGCAAACATCGCCGCGCGGCAACGATCGGGGTCCGCCGCCTTAAGCTGCTCTAATGTCGGGTTAGAAATCATCAATTATGTACAACTTATCGAGTCTATCCCCGTATATTCAAGCGGGGCCTGTTGCGGTAGATAGCCCATCGGTTTAATTTGGGCTACCATTACAGAGGACATTTTCATGAAAACATCCAAAACTATCCTTGGCGTTGCTGCAGCTATTGCTGCATCTACGCCAGCCCTCGCCCATGATGGCGATCATTCCCTTGGTTTCGTTTCTACGGCTATACATTGGCTTTCTAGCCCGACACATAGTTTATTTGCCGTCATTGGCGGCGTTGCAATCTCAGCTTTGATTTACAAAGCTATGAAAAAGAAGGCTTAAGTCACATGTTAAACGATATTATTTCAAAATTTGATAACCTTGTTAATGAAGCCTCTGCTCATTGCGACATACCTTGCGGTATTTATGATGCGCGGACAGTTATGTATCACGCTGTTTCAACACTCCGCCAAATCGACATATTGCTGAGCCTAAAAGAAAAAGGCTTATCTGAAACAGGCTTTGCGATGCAGGTCGCGCGCAATACAGCCGAAAAAGAAAAGCAGGCTGAACTCACAAAGCACGAAGTTCGTGTCATTTGGGGTGATTTCATGAAGGGTGATAAGCTTAAAAAGCATCCAAATGCACATGCTCTTGCCCATAGTATCATGGTCGCAGGATCTGCTTGTAAGCAAGATCTCCACCGTGAAGACGGCGAAAAGCTAGTTGCGCTTTGTAACGAGTTTTCAGAAATGTTCTGGGACATGAAAGGCATTAAGACAAAAACTGCACCTTGTCCGTATGCCCCTAACGTCGACGTCGTTATTCCGGCCCTATAATTGGTCTATAAATTAGTCAAAGTTTTAGGTGACTCTATGTCACCGACTTTGCAAAATGGCGATTACGTCATAACCAAAAAGCCTCGCCAATTACAGGTGGGGCTTATTTATGTAATAAATCACAGTGACTTAGGGCGAATTGTTAAACGCCTAGGTGATACAAAACATGATCGTTGTTATTTTATAGGTGATAATCCAACATCGACCCCGAGCGCCATTATTGGCGCTGTCGAAAAATCCAGAGTCATTGGACAAGTCAAATGGGTTATCACTAAATCTGGTCTTAAGCGGGTTAAAACGCTCTAAGCTTCTGCCTCTACTTTACCTGTATTCACGCCGCGCTTAAGTTTTAAGAGCAACAGAAGTGGCGACGCGACGAAGATAGATGAATAGGTACCCACAAATACCCCCCAAATCATCGCAAATGAGAAGCCGCGAAGGCCTGCTCCGCCCAAGATATAAAGCGCGACAAGGGCCAGCAATGTGGTCATCGAGGTCAAAATCGTCCGAGATAGCGTATCATTAATCGAAAGGTTTAAGACTTCTGGTAAAGGCTTGGTCTTATATTTACGAAGATTTTCTCGAATACGGTCATACACAATCACCGTATCATTCAAGGAATAGCCAACTATAGTCAAAATCGCGGCAATAATAGAGAGATTAAATTCAATCTGGGTGAGTGAAAAGACGCCAATGGTCAAAAGAACATCATGAAATAGCGCTATCACAGCGCCAAGACCGAATTGCCACTCAAAGCGGAACCAAATATAGGCCAGAACCATCAAAAGCGCGAGACCAACGGCTAACATCCCTTTTGTTCTGAGTTCACCGGAGACCTTTGATCCCACAACATCTTGGCTATAGGTTTCAAACTGACCCACTTTTTCAGTTAGGCCTGCCTCGATTGTGCGCAGGGCAATTTGTTGGGCCTCTGCACCCGTTTCTTCAGTTTCTGGCTGTAGAGGAATACCGACGCGGATGAATTCATAATCTTTATTGGCTTCAGCGGGCGGCGTAATGCCTTGAAATGTTGCCCCATCAAATCCCATATCTCCAACGGCCGTTCGGACAAGCTCAAGATCGGTTTCCTGACCAAAGTCCAACTCGATCACAGTACCGCCCGTAAAATCAATTCCGTAATTCAGGCCGCGCGATGAGAATAAAAAGACTGAGGCAATCAAGGCTATCACGGACAAAATTGCCGCAATGACGCGCAAATTGATGAATGGAACCGTGGGTTCCATTGGCAAAATTTTGACGAGGGAAATATCTTTCATGGGTCTTCTCTCGCTTAGATCGGAAGGCTTTTGGGACGGGTACGGCGTAGCCACGTTGCTGTAATCAGACGCGCAACAATCACGGCTGTAAAGACAGACATAACAATACCTATCGCGAGCGTAACAGCGAAACCTCGCACAGGCCCTGATCCGACAAAATAAAGCGTGACAGCAGCAATGAGAGTTGTGATGTTCGCATCTAAGATCGGGGCTAAGGATCGACGGTACCCTGTTTCAATCGCGTTGACAGGCGGACGCCCTAGATAGGCTTCTTCCCTTATGCGCTCGAAAATCAACACATTAGCATCAACCGCCATACCAATAGTTAGAATAATCCCCGCAATACCCGGCAATGTCAAAGTTGCGCCCATTAAGGATAAGGCTCCGGCGATAAGGATAATATTTGTACTTAGAGCGATATTGGCAATCGTCCCGAACCTAAATCCGTAAGATAGCCACATGAAGAAACCAACCCCAATCAAGCCAATCATTGAAGCAATTTTACCTGCATCAATAGAATCTTTTCCGAGCTCAGCAGACACTGTGCGTTCTTCAACAATAATAAGTTTAGCTGGGAGCGCACCAGCATTGAGAAGAAGGGATAATTCTCTGGCACTCTCAATCGTGAAGCTACCTTCAATATAGCCGGCCCCGCCCGTAATCGCGCCGTTAATGCGCGGGGCCGTGATGATTTCATTATCAAGTACAACTGCGAAACGTTGCCCAAGATTTTCAGAGGTAAGCTTCCCAAAGACCTTGGCACAGGTAATGTTAAAGCCAAAATTCACAATCGGGTAATTCGCAGTGGGATGAAGTCCTTCACTAGCAGATTTCAAACATTCACCTGTAATCTTAGTTCGCTTTTCTAATATAAGCCCGCCTGTGCCATCTTCGTGCTGAACAAATATGGCCCCTGGCGGGAGCTTGCCCTCAGCAGCTAATCTCATAGCCGCTTCACTGCTGCTTTCTTTGCGGACCATATGAAAAGACAGATTAGCCGTTTTATTAATCCGATCCTTGATCTCCCCGACATTCTTAGCCCCTGGAACCTGAAGCAAGATACGATCATCACCTTCACGCGCTAAGGTCATTTCAGTTGTCCCTTGCGGGTCAATACGCTTGCGTAGCACTTCAATTGACTGCGCGATTGTTCGGGCTTGAATATTTTCAATATTGGCTTCTGTAATTGAAACTTTGAAACCTTTTTCACCCTGCTGTTCAACACTTGTTGTTTTGTCTTGCGATAAGCTTGTGGGGTCAACGGCTACAGATAGTTTCCGTAAAAGCTCCATAGCCTTGGGCATATCCTCGGCATTGCGCAAACGTCCGATGACAGCATCCCCCTCTTCATTAACGCGAATAAACTCGGTTCTAAGCCTATCAGCATCCCTAAATTCCTGCCGTATCGCTTCTCGTTCATTATCAAGGGCTTGCGCTAGGACACTGGTCAAGTCGACTTCGAGAAGCATATGCGCGCCGCCCTGCAAATCGAGACCAAGATTCAGCGTGCGCTGAAACGGAGCCGGCAGTTTTTCTCGCACGTCAGGTGATAGAGCATTGGGCAATGCAAAGAACAATCCCAAAAGAACAGCTCCTATTATAAAAGTAATTTTCCATTTAGAGAAAAAGAGCATGTGCTGTCCGTCTTATTGACCTTGAGAGGATATTTGGGTTTACTTTTTTTTGCCCGTATCATTGGCAGGCAACGTTTTGTTTCTAACGTCCGCCACCATGTTTCTGACCACTTGTATAGATTGCCCCCCAAAATCGACAGTCAGTTCATTATCGGACACTTTTTTGACTTTCCCGACCAATCCGCCATTGGTTACGATTGTATCGCCCCTCACGATTTCTGACAGCATGAGCTTATGAGCTTTCATGCGCTGGTTTTGAGGACGAATAAGCAGAAAATAAAATATAATACCAATAAGAATAAGAGGCAAAAATTGAATGAACGCTCCGCCTGCGGGTGGTGCAGATTGCATGATCAGATTAAACATCATAGTCCCCAAGATATTACGCCCCTTACAGGCCTTGTTAAAGGACTATATAGGGGCGCAAAATTCTTATGCAACGGGAAAGACCCGTATATTTTTCTCTTATTTGATGTAGCTAGTTTAAGCAGTGCCCTTGAGGCATTGTCAGGCGCTGTCCAGGCTGAATTGCGTTAGGCGATGAAATACCATTAGCCGCAATCAGGTCAGATACTTTTACACAGGCACGTCGCGATATTGAATACAACGTATCTTTGGGTAGAACCGCATAAACACCGGAATTGAAACCCGAAACAGGCTCCACATTACGAATATATGTCAAATTTGAATTTGTCGATACTGCTGTAACAGGCGCGACATAGGTATTTTCCGAAACGATCGTTGTCGATGCTGGAATATTCAAAACTTGACCGATACCAATATTGTTATCCGACATATAATTAGCTGACTTCAAGCTATCGACCGTTACGTTATAGCGCTTTGAAATATTATAAAGAGTATCACCTCTTAGAACATTATGCGTTTGCTGGATAAATGTTGAAGACTGAACCGGTGTCGTCTCAGCATAAGTAATCGTTTCTACTGGCGCACTTTCCGGTGCAAATAGCTCAATTTCATAATTATTCGTCGATGGATAAACCGTCGTTGTTCCGGCATCATAAGTCACGTTTGAAGACGTATCCACAGCGTGAGTTGCCACTGTATCATGTGAATAGCTTTCCGTGATGAAGCCATTATTAGATTGATAAGCGCGAATACGATCAGCTTCGTCTAATAAAGCCTGATATTCAGCGTCCGACAGATCGCCTGGCTTGAAATGCTGAGCCCTCACAACATCGTTCTCGGAATATGTAGGCGCCGCAAAAATCGTTGTTTGAAAATCTTGCGTTACAGGTTCAACAACACGAACTGTTCTATTCTGAGTAGCGCCATAATTTGCGGGCGTCACCGCTGTGCTGCCATAGGTACGGGGTGCAAAACGATCATCCGTATGTGTTTGAATTTGAGCAAAAGCTGTTGTCGATAGCAGAGCCGTTGCTGCGATAGAGGCTAAAAGGAGTTTGGTAGCCATGATTCTGTCCTCGCGGGTTTAATTACGAGAAGAAACATGAACGTTTATAGTTAAAGCTTCGCTAAATTTTATAGTTAAAACTTAGCTAACGAATGATTAGGCGGTGTTAACGACAGCCTTCTTTTCAAGGATAGAAACCGATAAAATCGAAATTTCGTAAAGCAAGTATATAGCGCCCCCCAACACGATTTGCGTGATAGGATCCGGCGGCGTCACAAATGCTGCAAACACAGCAATGCCAAATAGCGCATATTTACGTCCCTTCCTGAGCGCCGCAGCGCTAACAATCCCTGCCCGACCCAACAAACTCAGGATAACAGGCAATTGAAATGATAAACCAAATGCCAAAAAGAGCGTCATTGCCAAACGCAAATAGTCGCTAATTTTAGTTAAAAGATCGACTTGCTCACCTTCAGATAGAGCCTGTTGATTCAGTGCAAATTCCATGACGTAAGGAAAAACAAAAAAGAAGACTAATGAAGCCCCCAAAACAAACAAAATCGGTGATAAGATAAGATAAGGTAAGAAAGCCCCTTTCTCGTTTTTATAAAGTCCCGGCGCAACAAACCTGTAAACTTGAAAAGCAATCACAGGAAATCCTAAAACAATACCGCCAAATAAAGCGATCTTCAGTTTTACGAAGAATGTTTCCAACGGATGGGTAGCGATCAGCCCTAAATCAACGGCCTCTAACCCTTTGGCCACAAGCCCGGCATTATAACGCAAAATTGCTTGCTCAAACGGCCACATCAAAAGTTCGATAATCTGTCTTAAAAAAGGAATACAAATAATACAGCCCACCACGATTGCGAGGACAGACTTAATCAATCGAGACCGCAATTCTATAAGATGACTGAGCAACGGAGCCTTACTCGCTTCAAGCTCATCAGTCTCTAAACGTTTTGTGTCACTCATTACCCTAAGCTCTTAGGTGATGACATGTCCGTTGCATCACGAATATCATTATCAAGCTCACGCATTTCGTGCGCCAAATCACCATCTGCTAGATTTTCTAGCTTTCCAAGGTTTTTGAGGTCTTCGATTTCTTTTCGCATTGCCGCTATATCTTCAGACGCATCCATATCTTCAAAAGCATCTTTAAATTCTTGCCCCATAGCGCGAACTTTTGCCATAAATTGGCCCATAGAGCGCATTAATTTTGGAAGGTCCTTAGGCCCAACCACAATTATAGCCAGCAATGCCAGCACAACCATTTCAGCAAATCCAAACTGTGGAATCATAAAGCGCCTCTAGCGCAGAACGTAAGTTATTTCTCTTCGTCTTTTTTAGGCGTGACGTCTAAAGCCTCATCGGCCGCATCTTTGACATCTTCAACACCTTCTTTAAGCCCTTTGCGGAAACTGGTGATACCTTTACCAAAATCTCCCATTATGGCTGATATTTTACCACGTCCGCCAAATACTAGAACGCCTATCACTAAGATGATTGCAATTTGCCAAGGTCCGAGAGCCATAGTTACTATCCTTCAATATAGGCTTTATGTAGCGATTGTTATGCTTTTAAGCAACGGCGAATGACTTAAGCCAATTCTGTAAATTTTCAGCTAAGCGCGATCGCCTTCATCTTCTTCAAGAAAGTCTTCGAAAAATTCTGGTTCTTCCTCTTCCTCTAGCGGAACTTCCTCAGCCGTCAGATCATCTGGCATCATTGGCTCTGGCATTTCAAAATCTTTGGGCAGACGCGGATCAAGCAAACCTGCCGCTTTTAAATCATCTCTACCTGGCAAATCAGTAATATTTTCAAGATTAAAATGAGCCAGAAAGTTTTCAGTCGTGCCATAGGTAATAGGACGACCTGGAGTACGCCTGCGGCCGCGCAACCTTATCCAACCTAACTCCATTAAAACATCAATGGTGCCTTTAGACACAGCAACCCCGCGAACATCTTCTATTTCCGCCCGGGTTACAGGTTGATGATAAGCAATAATGGCGAGTGTTTCCAAAGCAGCCTTGGATAGTTTCCGCGGAGATTCTTTAATATCAACCAGATGGGGTTCTAGGTCAGACGCCGTTTGAAACCGCCACCGATTAGCGACACGAATAAGGTTGATGCCGCGCCCGGCATAGTCTCTTGATAAACGCGCCAATAAGGCCCCGACATCAGCGTCCTCTGGCATACGCTCACGCAGTGTCTCAATGTCGATTGGTTCTACAGCCGCAAACAGCAAGGCTTCGAGCAACCGCATGTCCTGTTCCATAGCCTCCCCTTCTGGGGCGGTTTTTAGGCGTGCTGTGAGGCTAACGACTGACGCTTCTATGCCTTCAGCAGCTTTATCTACGCGGTTTTGACTCATGAGGCTTCTTTCTTTGTTTTACGGTCCTTCTCAGATCCGCGCACATAAATGGGCGCAAAAGCACCTGTTTGGCGAAGCTCTAAGTCTCCCTCCTTTGCCAATTCAAGCCCAGCTAAAAGCGAACTGGCACGGATCGACTCAGATGGAATAGCATCTTTTAGGTCATCTTGACTTGGCAGTAAGGCTTCCAAAGCCACCCACTCTTCGGATGTCAAGGATACCCCCCCTAAAGCCCGTTTTAATCGCACCCTTGCATCTTCAAGACCTAAGACTAAGGGTTTGGGAACTCTATGGTTTTTAACGGCTACCCGAGACCGTGAATTTCCATAGGCTTGTAAAATATCAAAAATTTCCGCGCCGTATAGCGGCGTAGTCCGAGACCGAAGCCCCTCCGGCATACCGCGTTTGAATACTACCTGCCCCGTTTGCGGCAATCTAAACAATCCTTTGGCAGCAAAACGCATGGCATCCAAACGCTGAAGGCGGAAGGCTAAGTGCGCAGCAAGCTCGTCAGCTTCTGGCATAAGTTCTTCACCGCCGTCGCGCGGTAAAATCAAACGAGACTTTAAATAAGCCAGCCATGACGCCATAACAAGGTAGTCGGCGGCAAGCTCAATACGTAAATCCTGAGCGTTTTTGATGAAAGCAATATATTGCTCGGCCAGTTCAAGAATTGAAATCCTCGCAAGGTCAACTTTTTGTTTTCGGGCAAGTTCTAATAATAAATGCAATGGCCCTTCATAGCCATCAATATCAAGCAGCAAGCCCTGGCCATCATCAGCAGCATCATCCGCGGCTTCAAATCTTAAGTCCTCTTGAAAGTCATCGCTCATGCGGCGGCCTTTAAGCGTGAACTTCGTTCCAACAATATATCAAACTCGGCCTGCGCAAAATCACGATCAAACTCCGTGATATGTTCGGCGCAATAATCAGCGACCTGCGCCCGATTTTTGGCGCGGCCTTCCAAATATTTAGCGCCTTTTGCCACGCGCACCATATCCAATAACTTTCCTGAGCATTGCAAAGCAATATCACAACCCGCGTCGAGAGCTCTTTCTGTTTTTCGCGTCAGATCACCGCTAAGGGCTTTCATATCCAAATCGTCACTCATCACGAGGCCATTAAACCCTATGGCAGCGCGTATGAGTTCTGTTAAAGATTTCCTTGAGACTGTTATAGCTGAGCGTGAATTGCACTCATAAACAGCGTGAGCCGTCATCGCCATTGGGGCATCACTTAAGGCTCTAAACGGAATAAAGTCAGTTCTTTCAAGCGTTTGACGTGTAACTTTAATGCGGGGCAAAGCTTTATGGCTATCAACCTTAGCTCTCCCATGACCTGGAATGTGTTTGATAACAGGCGCAACGCCTCCATTCATAAGGCCTGCCATCGCGGCATGGGCGATATCTATAACTTGCACAGATTGCGTTCCAAAAGCGCGGTCTGATATAATAGGGTCCGCTTTTTTCTGTGGCAAATCCAATACAGGCGCACAATTGGCTGTAATACCCACTGCCCGTAGATCATCTGCAATGAGCCTATAAGACAAATAAGCGGCCCTTTTGCCTTTTCTTTCATTCTCTTTATATAAATTTTGAAAAACTGCCCCAGACGGATAAGGCTGCCAATGCGGCGCCTTTAATCTCTGAACGCGGCCGCCTTCCTGATCGATAAATATCAAACAATTACGGCCTACCGTATCGCGAATATCTGCTGTTAGACGCTTAACTTGTAGAGGATTTTCTATATTTCGGGAAAATAGGATAAATCCCCAAGGATTAGCATCCCGAAAGAAGGCACGCTCGGCACTTGTCAATTTTGGGCCTGAAAGCCCAAGAATGACGGCGAGTTCACTCATTTACGTGTCACAAAACAAGCCTGACCACCTGCCTCAAATTTTGAGCATAAATTTGAAGCCGAAGACTTATCAGGCAAACCAGCAACGCGAAGACGGTAATAAACCCCCTTCTCCGCCAGATCGGCATACTTGATATCTGCGTAATGACCCGGTGCTAGGACGTTATCAAATTTTGAAGACACTTTGTTCCAAACGGCTTGTGCATCTTGCTGCGTTCTGACCGACGCGACCTGAACAACCCACTCGCTGGCCCCAACGGCAATTACGCTCGTTGATCTAGGCTGTGGCGAAACTGCCTTAGGCGCAGGCTTAGTCGGTTTAGGCATAGTAATCGGCGCAGGGTCAACTTTGATATTAGCCGCTTTTGGAAGCTCGATGGGCACCTCTGGATTTGGTGAAGGATTAACCACCTCATTAGGCGCCTTACCGTCCATAACGTCATAGACAGTTTTATCCTGATTGGGGGTCTGTACGCCGCCTTCATTTTCCGGCTTAATTTTAAAAGGTGTGTTTTCTGCGGTGATTTTGGGCGGAGCGGCGCGATCACGTACACCCGGTTGATAAACTTTGAGGATGAGTAAGGCCAGAATGAGAAGAAAGCCTAATCCCAAAGCAAGCTTAATCATGCCCGATTTGCCTGAGCTATCACGCACGTCAAATGGCGCAAGCTCCTCATCGGCAGACGCATTGGCTGCCGAAAACATATCTCTATCTCTCTGAGTCATCATAAGTCCTTCGCAAATGGCCCTATCGCAGATAGGAACCGATTCGCATCGTTATTTTACCACAATTACTGTAAATTTAAGGCAGAATGGTTAACGGATATTTACAAATAGCCAGCGACGGAAAACAGCTTCTTATGCTCTGCTATCGCGAAACTATCGGTCATGCCGGCAATATAGTCACACACGATACGGGCCGTCATCTCTGTTTCAGGCCCATCACACATATCTCTTAAGGCTGTCGGGAGAATATCTGGGTCTTTGATGAAAAGCTCAAAGAGCTCTTTAACAACCCGCGACGCCTGTCCCATCATGCGGTTGACCTTGTAGTGCTTATACATGTTCTCATGAAGGAACTTGCGTAATGGTGCCTCTTTTTCCCTAAACTCGGCTGAAAAGTCACAAATAGCTTGACTCAAAGCCCTCACCTCATCTGCGCTTTGCGGATTTTCTCCCGCCAGCCTTCGGCGGGTTTCGGTGAGAACATCAGATACCATGTAACCTATCATATCTCTGACCGCCTCATGAATCATGCGGTCCTCTGTTATGTCAGGGTATCTGCGCCTAACATCTGCAAAAGCGTCTCCAACCATGGGGACGTCTGACACATCTGCGACCGTAAACAGCCCCGCGCGCAAACCATCATCAATATCATGGTTATTATAAGCAATATCATCGGCAATAGCCGCGACTTGGGCTTCTGGACCTGCAAAAGTATTGAGTTCGAGACGTTCCCAATCATCCAAGGCCCGTAGAGCCCATGGCAGTTTCTCTTTGTCTTTTGCAGTTTTAATCAAGGGGCCATTATGCTTGGCAATACCCTCTAGGGTTTCCCATGTAAGGTTAAGCCCATCAAATTCGGCGTAACGGCCTTCGAGTTTCTCAACAATGCGGAGCGTCTGGGCATTGTGATCAAAGCCGCCATAGGGGGCCATGCCCTCGGCTAACGCATCTTCACCTGAATGTCCAAAGGGGGGATGCCCGAGGTCATGGGCCAAAGACAGGCATTCCGCTAAGTCTTCATCAAGACCTAAAACCCGCGCAATAGAGCGCCCAATTTGAGAGACTTCGAGCGAATGTGTTAGACGCGTTCTGTAATAATCACCTTCATGGGCAACAAAGACCTGCGTTTTCCCTTTGAGGCGGCGGAAAGCTGATGAGTGGATAATACGGTCTTTATCGCGCTGAAACGGACTGCGCTCAGACCCGCTAGGCTGCGAGATACGCCGCCCTCGGCAATGCGCTGGATCAGAGGCATAAACCGCCCGCTCTCGAATAGGTGTAAATTTACCCACTATATTTTTCCAAAGTCTTTTGACCTTTATATTTACAGAGTCGCGTCCTATATAACGGTTATGAGTGAAGTTGCTACACAAGTTTCCCTATCTGCTAATGCAGCCAAACAGATCAAAGCGATCATGGCCAAGCAAGGCTTTGATAAATATCTACGCGTGGCTGTCGAAGGCGGCGGATGTTCAGGCTTTCAATATAAATTCGATTTCGCAGACACGCCAAATTCTGATGATTTGGTAATAGAACGCGACGGCGCAAAAGTTGTGATTGATGATATAAGCCTTGAATTTCTCGGCGGCTCAGAAATCGACTATACCAATGAGCTGATTGGCTCCGCGTTTAAAATCAACAACCCCAACGCCACAGCGGGCTGTGGATGCGGGACAAGTTTTAGCGTTTAGGAACAAAATTATAAATCGTAAAATAAAAATTATTCTATTGAGCGGAATAATTCTATCTTGTCTTTCAGGACTTATTCCTAATGAAGCAATGGTTACCCACCCTAGTTGGAATAATGATGGCCGTGATTGCACTAAAAATGCCTGTCAAATAGCGGCCTCAGGCTGGCCTATACCATTTATTTGGGATCAAACATGGCTTTCGCCAACAAACTCAGCCGATTGGTTAGGCGTTTTGATAGAAGATGACCATTTAAGCTTTTTGGCCTTCATAAAAAATATTGGCTTCTGGGGACTTGTAAGTTTAACTGGATTATACGTAAAAAATCTAACGCTCAAACGTTAGCGAAACCGTCGCGCTGACCACAGGCGAAATGCTGTTGAGTTTGGCGAGCTCTTGAAGCTTCGCTAATCCTGCTTCGAATCCAAAGTCTTCGGCATCTATCAAAATTGCGCCTTTATTAGCTATGCGGACTTTATTTGCGCCGAGGCGGGTCACTAGCAAGTCAACGTCTTTTTGTTCCGTGATGCCATGTAAATCAAAACTCAGGGGCACAGAAAGAGATTTGCTATTGCCTATACCTAGGACATTAAATTGGGTCATATTTATATCAGCAGAGACGGTCGCCTGCGCAAACTTATCCGTCTCAAAGACATATTTTTTCATGCGGGGATCGCGCGTCTCGTTATATGTTTGAACACTATCGAGCGCGATATTGAATTCCGCTTGACCGCCAGATGTCACAACGCCCGAAATATCGCTAAAGGTGTTCACCTCTCCCACATTGCCGTTCTTTATGGTCACATAGCTCATACTGGATTCAAGCGGACTTAGGGTCCAATTGCCTGAACGCTCTGCCTCACCCGATGAAGACGGAGAACATGCTACCAAGGTTAAAAGAGAAACCGTCGCAATGAATTTAGAGGTGAATGTCATAATAGCTCCTGACACTGTTATGACAGCATATAGAAAAGAGTAAAATCACTAATTTTTTATCTGTTTCGAAAATTATTAAGGCCTCACTTTTTCAAAGTGTTGCACAAAATGATCAATCAGTTTTTGAACCCGCTTTGTTGGTTCGCGTCCGCCAGGATAGATAAGCTGTATTGTAGAATTTTGATTATATCTAAATTCAGGCAATAACTCGACCAGTTCTCCCCTCGTGATATGGTTTTCAACATCCCAAACCGATTTGAAGGCGATGCCGTGCCCTTTAAGGCACCAGTGTTTGACTTGAAACCCATTATTGGATGATCGATTACCCGAGACGAAATAGGATTTTTTTCGGCCATTGACTTTAAAACTCCATTCGCGGTCAATCACATTGCCCCATTGCATCACAAGACAATTATGATTTGAAAGCTCTGATGGATGTTCTGGCACGCCATGTTTTTTTAAATAATCCGGAGCGGCGCATATAATACGATGATTATCTGCAAGCTTTTTAATGTTTAAGCTACTAGCCGAAATAGGCCCAAGCCTAACCGAGAGGTCAATACCGTGGCTAACAATATCCAAATTATTATCATCGAGTAATAGATCAACGACTACGCCCGTATGGTCGCTTAGAAACTCATCAATTAAGGGTGAAATCACCTGGCGTCCAATATCCTGAGGGGCGCTTATTTTAATAGGCCCTGAAATTTTGGCGGCGCCTAATTTTATACGGCTCTCTAAAGAGTTAGACGCTTCTATAAGATCTTTCGCGCCGTCATATAAGATACGGCCTTCATCTGTCAGGCTAATAGCACGCGTGGTTCGATTGATAAGTTTTGTGCCGTAATGCGCCTCTAAAATGGCCAATCTTTCAGACGACGTTGCCGCCGACATACCGAAATCCCGTCCAGCGCTGGCGATGCCACCTTTTTCTACGATGGTGACAAAAAACTTTAAGTTCTCGACTTTATCCAAGACATTCTCATTATTCGTATAAACCGAATAGTATTATCATTATTTTTTCTATTATATTTATAATGAAATATTGTTATTTAAATAGCAACACGATTCAGTCAACGGCGGCTTTATAAATATCGTGAGGAAATATCCGCGTTAAGCTCTAACATTGGGTCAAATCAATATTAGAGCGTAACAACAGGGGGGATAAAGCCCCACATATTATCCCTCCTGTTTGTTTATAAATTAAACCAACCGGCTCTGCTTAAGTGCAGCTTTAACAAATCCTGCGAATAAAGGATGAGGGTCAAATGGACGGCTCTTAAGTTCAGGATGGTATTGCACCCCTATGAACCAAGGGTGAGCTGGAATTTCAACGATTTCAGGTAGCACCCCATCTGGTGAGAGGCCTGAAAATAACAAGCCAGCGTCTTCAAGTTTTTCTTTGTAATCAATATTAACTTCGTATCTATGACGATGTCTTTCTTCGATTTCTTGCGTTCCATATTGCTGGGCAACGAGAGACCCTTTGGTCAAACGTGCAGGATAGGCCCCTAGCCGCATCGTTCCACCAAGATCTGTTTCCTTTGTGCGTTCAACGCGCTCATTCCCTTTGGTCCATTCAGTCATCAAACCGACTATGTTTTCGCCTTGCGTTTCAAATTCGGAACTCGAGGCATTTTCAATTCCAGCGAGATTGCGGGCTGCCTCGACGACAGCCATTTGCATCCCGAAACAAATTCCGAAGTAAGGCACATCTTTGGTCCGAGCAAAGGTCGCGGCCTTTATCTTGCCTTCCGCGCCGCGTTCGCCAAATCCTCCCGGGACAAGAATGCCATGAACGCCTTTGAGCACATTAGGATCATCTGAGCTTTCAAACTCTTCGGCTTCAAGCCATTTTATTTTGACCTTCACTTTATTAGCAATCCCGCCATGGACGAGAGCCTCGGTGATAGATTTGTAAGCATCAGGGAGAACTGTGTATTTGCCAACAACAGCGATACTAACTTCACCGTCTGGATTATGTAACTTTTCAGATATCTCTTCCCATCGCGATAAATTCGCGGCGGGCGCATCTTCAATCCCGAAATGCATCAAGACTTCTTTATCGAGCCCTTCTGAGTGATAGGCGAGCGGCACATCATAGATAGAGCGTGCATCTAAACCTTGAATAACCGAACTTTCTCGTACGTTACAGAAGCGGCCAATTTTTTGACGATCACTATCCGAGATAGGACGGTCGGCCCGACATAATAAAATATCTGGCTGGATACCAATCGAGCGAAGCTCTTTCACGCTATGTTGCGTTGGCTTAGTTTTCATTTCGCCCGCTGCCGCGATATATGGCATGAGCGTAACATGCATATAGCAGCTTTGACGTAAGGGGAGTTCCTGTCTGAGCTGACGCAGAGCTTCGAAGAATGGCAAACCTTCAATATCGCCAACCGTTCCACCAACTTCGCACAACACAAAATCAACATCGCCTCCATCGGATAAAACAAAGTTTTTAATTTCATTGGTCACATGCGGAATAACCTGCACCGTCGCGCCGAGGTAATCCCCTCGTCGTTCTTTCTCGATGATGTTGGAATATATACGGCCTGTCGTGATGTTATCAGCCTGCGCCGCCGATACACCTGTGAAACGTTCATAATGGCCGAGATCAAGATCGGTTTCAGCCCCATCATCCGTGACATAGACTTCGCCGTGTTGATACGGGCTCATCGTGCCGGGGTCGACATTCAGATAAGGATCTAGCTTGCGTAAGCGAACTTTATACCCCCGCGCTTGAAGCAATGCCCCTAAAGCCGCTGAGGCCAGCCCTTTACCAAGAGACGATACAACGCCGCCTGTAATAAAAATATAGCGTGGTTTATTTTCCACAGACCCGTCCATTCTTGCCGCGAGCCTATGATGCTACGCTTATTCGTCGTCTTTAGGCTCTGGTGCGGCCTCTGATTCAGCTTCAACTGCGGTCTCTGTTTCGGGAGTTTCCGCAGCTAGAGTTTCATCAGCCAACGGGAGTGTCGTATCGGGTGAATCGATGGGTGCCGTCAAGGGGGCAACCGCATTTGTATCATCAATTAATGAAGTATTTTGGTTTTCCAAGTTGAAAACAATAGAAAGAGCCAAGCAATTGACAATAAAGATGGTTCCTAAAATCCACGTCATTCGCGCGATAGAGTTGGTCGCTGAACGTCCAGACATAAGACCGCCACCGCCACCACCGCCAATACCCAGCGCGCCACCCTCGGAGCGTTGAATCAGGATAAGACCTGTCAGAATTATGCTGATAATCAGCTGAACGATAAGCAGAACTGTAGACATAAGAGGTCTCTTTTAACTTGAAGCGGCGCAGTAACGCAAAAAAAGCGTCGACGCTAGAGGATATTTGGGAAGGGATTGGTAATTTTCAAGCAGTATTCATCGATTGGAAGATATATTTTTCTTAGCTTTAAAGCCTTGCGCGACCAGATACATCTCAGGGCTTCCCGAGCGAGATGATTTGGGCTTGGCATGTTTTACCGTTTTAAAGTTATGTTTAAGCGACTCCAATAGGCGTCCTTCAGCCCCGCCTTGAAAGACTTTTGTGATAAAAACTCCGCCCGGTCTTAAAACATCCATCGCAAAATCAGCAGCGGCTTCAACCAAAGCTACTGTTTTCAGATGATCGGTATTGCGGTGTCCCGTTGTATTGGCGGCTAAATCAGACATGACAAGATCAGGCGCGCCGCCCAGTAATGTTTTAATCGCCTCAGGCGCTTTTTCATCCATGAAATCCATTTCGATTAAGTCTGCTCCAGCGACAACATCAACGGGTAAAATATCAATACCGACAACATGTCTTGCTCCCCGTTTAAGGGCGATTTGAACCCACCCTCCGGGCGCGCATCCCAAATCAACAATGAGCGCGTTCTTTTTGATGAGGTTAAATTTGTCATCTAGCTCTTCGAGTTTAAAAGCCGCGCGAGAGCGGTACCCTTTTATTTTCGCCTCTTTCACATAAGGGTCATTTATTTGACGTTCGATCCATAATTTTGATGATATTTTTCGTCCGCGCGCCGTTTTGACTTTGTGGGTCATCATGCGCGTCGCGTTATGTTTATCTTCTTTCGCAGTCACGCGGCCACGTTTAGGCCCGTCAGGTTTGCTGCCTGACATACGTCCTTTTCGTGTTTTTGATGGCGGTGTCTTTCTAGCCATCTTACTCAGACTCAGTTTCAGTTTTGGGTTTGAGGGCTTGCGATTGGTCTATATTGATTTTTTGACTTTGTTTCATCAGTCCCATTAACATCCCTTCCCGTAGACCTCGATCCGCCACCCGTATCATCTTACTCGGCCATAATTCACAAATGACATCCGTAATCGCGCATCCTGCAACTAAAAGACGGGCGCGATCATCACCAATACAAGGCTCTTTCGCACGCTCCTTCGGACTAAGAGAGGCCATATCGCGCGCAACCTTAATCGCGTCAATGCTGCGCAACCATAACCCATCTACTTTTTCACGCTTGTAATAAGGTAGCTTTAAATGAATACCCGCTAATGAGGTTATAGTTCCGGATGTGCCGATTAAATGCCCGCGCCCATCCTTGAAGGTTTTGGTAAATCGGGTCTCACACCCCTGCTCTTTAATGGCGTCTCGAACTTTGGCTTTCATATCCGCATACCAAACCTCTCGGTCATCATGCTCAGGCACCATTTCAGATAAGGTCACGACGCCGACAGGAAGTGATGCCCAGGCACTAATCGGGGGACGGTGAACTCTCATTGTGCCTTGAGGGTCCCTCAATCGCCGAATATCGACCCAGCTTAGCTCAGTAGAGCCGCCGCCAATATCAATAACTAAGGCAACATCCTTGGTCGTATCGATAAGGTTGATACAGCCCATAACGGCAAGGCGGGCTTCGACGCGGGCAGATATTATTTCAAGATTTACACCAGCTTCGGTTTTCACGCGGTCAAGAAATTCTTGCCCATTCGACGCTTTCCGGCAAGCTTCGGTAGCAACGCAACGCCAGCGCTTGACCCTGCGCGCCTTCATTTTTTTGGCGCAAACCGCGAGCGCCTCTACCGCAGCATCCATACTTTCTTGAGATAATTGACCTGTAGACGCGAGACCTTTGCCCAACCGCACAACACGGGAGTAGCTGTCGATGACCTTAAATCCATCACCGCTAGCACGGGCTATTAAAAGGCGGCAATTATTTGTTCCCAAATCAAGGGCCGCAAATGTCTGTGGACGACGTCCTTTTCCGGACCGTCCATGACTCCGTCGCCGAGTCCGCATCCGGGAACTCTTTTGTTCTCCAGACGTGTTCTCAACGCCGGACAAATCACCGTCCGGCATAACATTACTCTCTTTAAGAGCCGGTTCGCGATTGTCGCGCCCCACTGCTCATTTTCTCGATAAGCATAACTCAAAGCTAAGTTTTAGCAAATGAATTATAAGTTTAGTGGATATCGATGTGATCGGAGAGCTGGTTCCAGTCTGGCTCCGGCTCTAAGGCTTCCATGGCTTCGTGCTGGGATAGATAAATTTCACCTGATAAATGTTCAATTAAATCAGAACGATAAAGCCTTTCTTTAACACGGCTTTGCATATCCGAAAAATGCAAATCAATATTTGTGCGTTTTAAACGCTTATTGATCTCTTCTAGGCTTGATAAGGCACTCGCATCAATTCTGTTGACCGCAGTACACATCAATACAAGGTCCGTCATGTCGGGGCTATTTGAGACTAATTGCGCGACTTTATCTTCAAGAAACCGCGCATTGGCGTAATAAAGGCTTTCATCAATGCGCAGTGTTTTGACTTGCTCATTTGTTTCGACATTAAATCGGCCTGCATCTCTGTAATGTTCTGTTCCCGGAAAACGGCCGACTAATGGCATATAAGGCTGCAACGTTCCCTTAATATGCAAGGCCATGGCTAAAACAACACCGACAAGGACGCCCCACTGTACGCCAAAAATAAGCACAGCTAAAAAAGTCGCGAGAGCTGTTGTGCCATCAGCACGGCTATAAACCCATGTGCGCCATAGTGATTTGAAATCCATAAGGCTGAAACACGCGACGATAATCAAAGCCGCCAAGACCGATAAAGGTAAAGACTTCAAAACAGGGGTTAAAAACAGGGCGGTTAAGGCCATCATTAAAGCCACGATAATAGAAACTATAGGTGTCTTCCCGCCCGCAGAGAAATTAACGGCTGAACGCGACATACTCCCGTTGATCGGATAGCCGCCCGTCATACCCGCAACGAGATTAGAGGCGCCTAAACCTAAAAGTTCTTTATTGGCATCAATGCGGCCACGCGCTCTAGAGGCAAGCTCTTGAGCTGTTGATGTGCTATCAACAAAGGCAACAATCGCAATGATAACTGCTGGCACGAATAGGTTCTGATAGGATAGTAGACTCAGGTTTGGATATGTCAGTGGCGGAAGACCAGATGGAATAGTACCTACGACCCGCAAATTATGGTTTTCAGCTAAGCTCAAACCCGCACTTAAAAGGATGAATCCGACAATCACAACAATTGGCATAGTCCGGGCGATCAGCTTGGCTATTCGACTTTTGACATGTAATTTAACAAGCACAAAGGCAAGGTATCGTCTTACACCCCAAAGAAGAATTATCGCGCTAACGCCCGTCCAGAGGGCCGTAGAGTTTAGATTTTTAAAATTCTCTCGTAGCTCACCAAATAGCGCAAACACCGTACTGCCAGACGCCTCAACCCCCAAAACATGTTTCATCTGGCTAAACATAATCAACAGAGCCGCGCCGGTGATATAAGCAGAGACCACGGGGCGGCTAACAAAGTTCATAATGAAACCGGCTTTTAAAAGCCCTGCAATTAGCAATATACTGCCTGTCATCAAAGCTAAGGCCGCCGCGCTAACAAGGCGTGCGCCCTCTGGTAATGTCGCGATACAAGCCGCTGTCATCAAAGATATAACGGCTGTCGGGCCGACATTAATAACGCGCGATGATCCGAATAAAGCATAAGCGATCAACGGAAATATCGAGACATAAATTCCCACTTGCGGCGGCAGTCCTGCCAATAAGGCATAAGCCAAAGATTGCGGAACTAATAATATTGTGACGATAATAGCAGCCACAAGATCATCCGCAAAGATGCTGCCATTATACCCTTTTAACCAATCCCACTGTTCTAAAAAGGGTTGGGCTTTAGGTTTCGGATGTCCAGATTTATCCGCCATATTTCGTGACTGTCAGGATTCCCAAAAATATTCAAGCAAGGTAGGTGCTCTCTAAGACACTTACAAAGATTTAGATTTGCCCGTTTCTAAGAGCGGCAATGATAATGGAAAGAGCGTTTCAGATTTTACCGTCTTTTTGGTCTTACGATACCGCATCAACATATCATCCATAACCGCCACTAAAATCCCGCCATCCTTTAACTGTTCTAACAATTTGGTAGGTTCCTTTTTAATCGCGCAGGTCAGTAAAATACGATCAAAAGACGCCTGCCCTTTCCAGCCATAACGCCCATCGCCATGCCGAATAACATGGTTGGTTACGCCTATTTTCGCACAGCAGGCCTCGGTATCCGCTATAAGTTTCTTATACCGCTCGACCGAATAGACCCGTTTGACAATCTTCGACAAAATGGCTGTATGATAGCCGCACCCTGTTCCGATTTCGAGAATCTTATGATCTTGAGACAGGTCTAACATTTGCGTCATGAGCGCAACTGTCAGAGGCTTGGAGAGCGTTTGCCCGCAAGCTATCGGCAGAGATTGTTCTTCATAAGCAACATCCCAATGTTTTTTATCTATAAAATGCCGCCGATCGATTAGTTCCATCGCTCGCAAAACGGCATTATCAGAAATACCGCGTCCGCGAAGGCGCATGATCATATCGATCAAGCCCGGATTTATCATCCGCTAGTGTTAAATGCGGCCCGCAATTTTGTTAGACTGTCGATATGGGTTAAATCCGTATACAGCGGCGTGACGGAAATATAACCATCATATATCGCACGAAGGTCTGTTCCTTCTGGCGGATTAGATTTCGCCGCGCCGTAAGTCATCCAGTAATAATAACCGCCGCGCGGGTGGTCACGTTTATCAATGTTACTCATCTGAAAATCCCGATGACCTTGGCGCGTTATTTGAATTCCCTTAACGCCCTCTGGAGATGTATCTGGAAAATTCACAGATAAGATTACATTTTCTGGCCAACCCTTTGATATTAGGTCTTTTATAAGTTCAGAGCCATGCGCCTCGGCGGTTTCCCATGGCAAGCTATTCGCACCTTGAAACCCACGGGCCAGTGAGAGCGCAATCGAAGGAACCCCCATCTGCATGCCTTGTAAGGCTCCAGCTACCGTTCCGCTAAAGGTGACATCCTCCGCTAAATTCTGACCGCGATTGACGCCCGAGAGTACAAGATCAGGCTTTTTGTCTTTGAAAAGCTCTTTCATGGCCACGATAACCGAGTCTGTCGGTGTCCCCGTGACAGAGAAAGTTTTCTCATCCTTTTGCTTCAACCGCACAGGATTATGTAACGACACGCCGCGGGACGCCGCAGACTGTTCTGTATCGGGCGCGCAAATCCAAACATCATCCGAAATCTGGTCCGCAATCCGTTTTAAAACAGCTAAACCTGTCGCTTGAATACCGTCATCATTGGTCAGGAGTATTCTCACGTCTTTATCACCTCAACACCGCCCATATAAGGAACTAGCGCCTTAGGAACCGTGATTGATCCATCTTCATTTTGGTAATTTTCCAAAACAGCGACGAGCGTGCGCCCAACCGCGAGGCCAGAACCGTTAAGCGTGTGAACGAAACGATTATCTTTTTCGCCGTGCTTATAGCGCGCATTCATACGGCGGGCTTGGAAATCCCCGCAATTCGAACAAGATGAAATTTCACGATATGTGTCTTGGCTCGGGAGCCAGACTTCAATGTCAAAGGTACGACGTGCGCCAAAGCCAAGATCGCCCGTACAAAGCTCAACAACTCGGTAAGGCAATTCCAAGCGCTTGAGCACTTCCTCGGCGCATTTGAGCATGCGCTTATGCTCGCCTTCGCTATCTTCGGGGCGGGTGATTGAGACCAGCTCCACCTTATTAAATTGATGCTGACGTATCATGCCTTTCGTGTCACGCCCTGCACTACCCGCTTCTCTTCTAAAACAGGGGGTATGGGCTGTCATCCGCTTCGGTAGCGTATCAGGGTCCAAAATAGATTCACGTACAATATTGGTTAAAGCCACTTCGGCGGTTGGCAACATCCACATGCTATTGTCACGAATATATCCCCCCATATAGCTAACTGGGTCTAAACTTTTACCTGCTTCATCAGCAAATTCAGCTTCTTTACGAGTCTCTTTTTCTAATTCAGATAGGTTAAAATCAGCAACGCGATATTGATCATCTTCAAATTTAGGAAGCTGCGCAGTCCCATACATAGTGTGGGTATGCACTAAAAATGGAGGTGTCGTTTCGGTATAACCATTTTCTTCCGTCTGCAAATCTAGCATAAACGCCGCCAATGCACGGTCTAACCGGCTTAACATACCGCTCAGCACAACAAACCGACTTCCACTCATTTTGGCGGCGGTTTCAAAATCCATCATGCCGAGGGCTTCGCCGAGTTCATCATGACCTTTGGGCTCAAAGCCAAGCTTTGTCGGCTCTAGATGCTTATGCATCTCGACATTGCTGTCTTCATCTTCACCTTCGGGGACATCCTCAAAGGGACAATTAGGAATACCCGCGAGTAAATCATTGAGCGCAGCTTTTTCACTATCAACTTGCGCGCCCATGGCGGCAATCACATTTTTCGCGCCCGCGACTTCTGTCTTAAGCCGTTCAGCCTCTTCCTTATCGCCTTTGCCCATGGCCTGACCAATGAGTTTAGAGCTTTTATTGCGCGCGGCTTCGGCTTCTTGGACGACCTGCATCGCTTTGCGGATGAGCTTATCCTGATCAATAATCTTAGCAGATAGTGGCTCTAAACCCCGCTTAGCCCATAATTTATCATATTGGTCGGGGTTTTCCCGTATGGCTTTTAGGTCGTGCATGACAGAGTTGACTTTCTAGCTCTTTAAAGAATTTGGCCCGCTATAGAGGCGTGTGCGACTCGCGTAAAGACATTGAACGCGAATCCGCTATAATGACATCATGTTATCACACCTTTTATTGATGCGGCATGCCAAATCATCTTGGTCAGACGGCTCATTATCCGATCATGAGCGCCCTCTCAATGATCGCGGCGAAAAAGCAGCGGTTGCTGTCGGCAGCGCTTTAGTCGCGCGAGGCTATGCCCCAGACATCATCTGGAGTTCTGACGCCACCCGAACGCGTCAAACCGCGATGCGCCTCATACGCGCTATTCCCGGCCCGCAAGTCGTCAATTATAATTCGGAGTTTTATCATGCCTCCGCCGAACAGGTCTTGGCCGTCTGCGGCAAACAAATCGAACCTGATGGAAAACTCATGCTCTTGGGGCATAATCCCGGCTGGGCAGCCCTTCATAGCTATTTTACCGGGCAATCCAGTGACTACCCAACGGGGGCCTGTACCGTCTTAAAACGCAGCGACAATCCTGATGGAGATTGGCTGGATCCCGCAAGCTGGCAATTCATCGACTTAATCTTGCCGCGGACCTTAATGTCATGAAGGCGACGCTAACCGCGATCTGGAGGTTATTCCACGCCCTTGCCTTCTATCCAATATTGATCGGCGTATTTATCTGGCTCTATTTTAAAGGGGCGCATTGGATATATGGTTTAGCGATTATCGCTATCATTTTAATATTCGACCCTATTTGGCGACTTTTATTAAAGCGCGTTTTATCGATTATAAGAAAAAAATAGCGCTCCGGCTTTATTTAGGGAACCGAAGCGCTCTGGATGCACTTCAAAAGGGGAAGAATATGCATCCTATAACATAGTTTTAGATACGATTATCACAACCGATTAGATTTTGGTCGCCAAAGGTTATCAAGAGATTAACCATAATAACACTATAAATTGTTTTTTTTGGATTTTTATAGTGACTTTTTACAACTTATGAGTTACACACCGAATCAACGCTGGACAACTCATCCCAACTCCTCCGGCGTGTTTATGACAGTAAACCCCACGCTAATACTGTCTTTAAAAGGTGGGCTGGTCATTATTCTCACTTCATCCCGGTGAGCGTAACGACCAGCCGCCAATTACTTTTTCCTTCTCTTCAACTACCCAAATAAACGTTAGAACGTCATTGAACCAAAATCGAGGTTTTTAGTTACCTAGAGAAATGGGGCCAACCATCTCCCCGCTAGCGACGATAGCATTTATCTTCATAAGATATATTTATCCCCGGTCGCTCTTATAGTCACACTCCCAAGCGAAACGCCCTGTGGCAAATTCATAGCATTTATGATTTGCTCTGCAACATATGAAGCATCTAAGTTTATGTATTCGCTTTTGTTTGGGTCTGTATAATTGTCATCTATTTCGCCGGAGGTCAGCTTATCCATAAGCAAGCGTTGACTATCTCCAAGGTGTCCAACGATCCCTTGTGAGGCATCGGGGTTGACGATACTATTGACCAGACCCGTCGATAATACACCTGTTGGTTTTATTATGGTGACTTTTATTTTTCCATGCGCCTCGACGCGCAACGACTCCGATAAGTAATCGACGGCAACTTTTGTGGCTCCGTAAACGTTAGAACCCGCGACCGGATAATTCCCAAATATCGAGGACATGTTAACAACATGCCCTTCTCCTCTTTCCATCATTGTCCAGCCCCTTTTTTATGTACCATTTTGATGTAAGGTTTCAGGTATAGGTGG
>CAYYMI010000032.1:0-30549 GCA_964472905.1 uncultured Hellea sp.
TATCAATTTCGCCTCCGGCGCCGTGCGCGCCAACCCTGTTTGCTCGGGCAGTTACAATATGTCCAAATGGGCCGTAGAAGGCCTGACCTGCACATTGCGCAATGAGCTGGCCCCCTTTGGGATTGAAGTCACCTCTATCGAGCCCGGCGCGGTGAAAACCCATATGACTGCTAATGCCGAGGAAACCACCAAGGATATTTGGCGCGGTATTTCGGATGAGGTCAAGGCGGTCTATGAACCGCATTTGCGCGAAACCACGACGACGAAAATGGTCGAGCAAATCAATGCCGGCAATGATCCGGATTATGTGACCGATGGCGTGCTTGCCTTGCTGGAGAAGAAAACATGGAAGCCGCGCTATCTCGTTGGCCGCGATGTTAAGCCTATGAAGGTTATGCTCAACCTCATGTCAGAACGCGGTTTTGAAAAGACTGTCCAAAAAGCTGTCGGCATTCCTCAATATAAAGGTTAGACGTGCCAAAAAAATCATCCGATATTCAAACTCGTTTTAAAGCCTTGAAAGCGGCAACGCCGCGCTTGCGAAATACCACTGCGGCCCAGCGTGTTGCCAAAATGAACTCTCTTTGGGAGGCAACGGTTGACCGCAAAGACGACCTTTTTAAAGCCGCGAACAAAGAACGCGGCACCCATGATTTAGACATGGCCGCTGAACTGGTGATGCTAAAATCCGAAATTGATTTTATGTCCAAGAACCTGGCCAAATGGATGAAACCTGAAAAGGTCAAAAACTCTCTCGCGACCATGGGTAAGCGCTGTGAAATTCGCCGTCAGTCCAAGGGCGTTGTTCTCAACATGGCGGCTTATAACGCCCCAACGGCCGAAAGCTTCATCCCGATGCTCGCCTCAATTGCGGCAGGAAATGCCATGGCGATAAAACCGTCAGAACTGGCACCAGATTCAGCTCAAATTATCGAGGAGATTGTCGACAAAGCACTATCGAGTGATGAAGCCGCGGTCATTCAGGGCGGTGTCGACGTCGCGACTGAGCTCCTATCAATGCCCTTTGATCATATCTATTACACGGGCGGTACGGCCGTGGGTAAAATTGTGATGAAAGCGGCCGCGGAAAATCTTGCTTCCGTCACATTAGAAATGGGCGGTAAAAACCCCGTCATTATTGATGAGACTGCGAAGCTCGAAAACGCCGCCACAAAACTTGCTTGGGGCCGCGTCATGAATGCAGGCCAAGTCTGTATCGCCCCTGATTATGCGATTGTGCATGAAAGCGTGAAGGATGAATTCCAGACACTTATGACCGAAAAAATAAATAAGCTCTATAATTCTGACGGAGCCGGTTTAGACCAATCCCCGTATGTGCCGCGCATTATCAATGAACGTCATACAAACCGCATTAAGGCTCTGCTTGATGACGCCCTAAAAAAAGGCGCGACCCTGGTCAGCGGCGGGGGCGCAAATATCAAAGATAATTATATCGAACCGACTATTCTGACGGACGTAACCGAGGATATGGACATCATGAAAGAAGAGGTTTTCGGACCAATTCTTTGCGTGATGGGTTATAAAAATCGAGAAGAGGTCTTGGAGCTCATTGCCCCACGAACCAATTCATTGGCGCTTTATATTTATTCAACCCATGATAACAATATAGAGTATTTTCTGGAAAACACCTCCTCTGGCTCAGCAGTGGTAAATAATAATTGCGTTCAAGCGGGTACCAATCCACGCTTAGCTATGGGCGGCATCGGTAATTCTGGCATGGGCCGTATTGGCGGCTTCGAGGGATTTAAAACGATGTCCAATGAACGCGCCGTCATGCATCAACCCTTGGATAAATTTCGCGACTTCCTCATTCAGCTCCCGCCCTATTCGGACCGTTATGCTGGCCTGATAATGAAGGGGATTAAGAAGTAAGTCGTTGGTGGTATTTAAAACTGGTTGCCTAACAATGCTATCCTTTGGGGTTAGTTTTCATTCGCGTCCAGCTTCCTGACTTTCCGCCTTGTTTTTCTGTAAGTAAAATATCGCCTATAATCATTGACTTATCAGCAGCTTTTAACATGTCGTAGATCGTCAGACAGGCCACACTCACAGCTGTTAGCGCTTCCATTTCCACGCCCGTTTGTCCGTTTGTTTTAGTCTCGGCGGAGACCGTTAATCCCGGAAGTTTTTCATCTATCTCAATGCGGACATTGACCTTGGATAACGGCAGAGGATGACAGAGCGGGATAAGATCGCTTGTTTTTTTTGCTCCCATGATCCCAGCAAGTTCAGCAACAGAAAACACATCGCCTTTCTTATTGTCTCCTGTTTGCACAAGAGCCAAAGTTTCTAGGGCCATTTTCACCTGCCCTACTGCGATAGCCTTCCGAGACGTCACAGATTTGCCAGACACATCGACCATCGCGGCGCGGCCTGTTTCATCGAAATGAGTCAGTTTAGACATTTAAACTTCTCCAAAGCGCGGCATAAGGTCAATCATATTACAGGGGCGATGGCGACTATCGAGTTGCGCCGCAATCACTTTATCCCATCCATCTTTTACAGCGCCATTTGAACCGGGCAGACAGAAAATGATCGTGCCTTGCGCGAGGCCTGCACAAGCCCGCGATTGCAAGGTCGAAAGCCCTATAGTCTTGAAACTTTCTTGATGGAAAACGACTGAAAATCCATCAATAACCTTATCAAAAAGCGGTGTAACCGCTTCAACCGTAATATCACGCCCCGTCAACCCTGTGCCGCCCGTCGAAATAACCACATCTATTTGCGCATCATCCATCCAGCTTTGCAATTGAGCCCGTACGCCTTCGATTGTGTCGCGCACAATTTCGCGGCCCATAACCTTATGGCCTGCTGCTTCAATACGAGACAGCAAAATATCGCCCGAGGTATCATTGTCTCGTGTTCGAGTATCTGAAACTGTCAATATCGCTACAGTTACGGGCTTAAATGTCAGAGTTTCATCAATACCGGCCATTATGACCTCCATCTTTGCTTATCGCTAATATCTTGCGCCCGCGGTTCTATCCAGTTCTCTTTACCATCAACTGTCTCTGATTTCCAAAACGGGGCCTCAGATTTTAAAAAATCCATCAAAAAATCGGCCGCTTCAAAGGCCGCGCGGCGATGCGCGCTCGCCGTAGCAACAAAGACAATGGGCTCATCTGCTGTCATGGGGCCAACGCGGTGAATGATATGCCACCCTGTTAGCGGCCACCGCGTCTCGGCTTGTTCAGCTATTCTTTGAATTTCGTTTTCCGTAAATTCAGGATAGTGAGAGAGCGTTAAGGTTAAGTCGTCGCCATTACCGCGCACGAGCCCCGTAAAGGCCACGATTGCCCCAGCGCCAGAAACAGCTTTTCGGAAAGCCTTGTGGGCTCGCTCGGGATCAAAGGGCTCGGACGAAATATTGAGGTAACGCGCTGTCATTATCCACCGCTCAAGGGCGACATAAAGGCCACCTCATCATTATCGGTCAAAGAGGTATTATCAGGGATAATAACTTTATTGACAGCAATACGATTGCCGGTCTTGGCAAGTTCCTTTGCAAGACCTTCATTGTTTCGGGACAGCCAAGACACTAAACTATCTGTATCTTTCACGCCTTCAGGCCTAGGCCCTGATATCGTCTGTGCAAAATCACCTAAACGTCCAAAAAATAAAATGTCCATTACACACCTAATTGCGCGTTAAGCCACGCTAGAGTTTCGGGCTTATCAATATCCTGTGCAGCTTGGTTTGATAAGGGGATATATGCTGTATTCTCTTGTTTAAATAGAGACTTCGCGCCAAGCGAAGGATTAATATCAGCAAGCGAAATCAACATAGATTTTCTTAATGCAATTGGCGGCATTATCGTTTGATTACAACGGCTCACTGCAGCCTCTTTATCATAAAGCGCATCAACCAAACGCCGCAGATGGTCTGAGGGTATGAATGGCATATCTCCTAATAAGATACATATGGCGTCGTAATTGTCTTTAATAGCCTTATGCGCCGCCAAAATAATTGAATTCCCTTGCCCTGTTTCAGGCGTGACGTTTTCAATAATTTCAAATCCGTCTTTTTCAAACAAAGCTCTTCGGCGCTGCGAGGTGTGAGGAATAACGCCATAGCTGGATTGGAAGTCCAGTGCCTTAGCCGTCTCTATCGCATGCGATAAAATAGGTTTGCCCCCTAATGTTTCCATCAATTTATCAGGCTGTCCGAACCGCGTTGATAAGCCTGCGGCCAAAATAAAGACAGCACAATTTTCAGGCTTCATAAACGCCCCTTATCCTGCGCGCTCTGTACGATCTCTGCTAAAGTTGATAGCGCAAGTAAGTTCGCATCCCGCATTGTCGGGATAATGCCGATTGGGCCATGTATACGTGCAATGTCCTTTGGCAAAATACCGCGTTCAGATAACATCGCTTTACGGTCTGCATGGGTACGATCACTGCCCATTGCGCCAATGTAAAAAGCTTCTCCATTCAAGGCTTGCTCCAACAAAGTCCCTTCCCATGCATGATCATGAAACATCAAAACAAGCGCAGTCCACGGGTCATCTTTGACATCAGGCGGCGCAGAGGGGTCCGTTAAATGGTCAACGCGGTCATACCCCATCATACCCGTGTCGGGCGATTGCAAATGGACTTCAAACCCAGATTGGAGGGATTGCCGCCCCAAGGCATTCATAGCGGCGCCTCGCCCTGCAATGCGAACGCGCAGTTTAGGTTTATAATGTCCTGTCCAATCTCCAAGCGATAAAATCGCTTCTTTTCGGGCCTCTAATTGTTTCAAAACTTGCGATAAGTGGTTTTGGTCTGGTTTGGGATGAACCAGAACTTTAATCGAGCCCCCACACGGCAAGGTTATGTCTTTAAACGGGGAGCCTTCCCCATAAACTAAAAACAATGGTGTTTGGGTTTCTCTCGCCTGAAAAACAATATCACCATCAACGCATCCATTTGAAATATAACCCATAGTTTTTGTCGGCGTGACAGCCATAAGCGCGCCTTTGGCCCGCATAGAGCCACCATAAATATCGGTTACACAAACGAGCGCGCAAGGCTCCTCCGTCTTGACGGCAAACCTTAAAACATCAACCGCGTGATGAAATTCAGTCACAGAATATAACGGGGCGGAATAAAAGCATCATTCCTGCTTGGTAAAGCAGATGTTCCGATATATCCAGTTGATATGATTTCCGTTCAAGATGCTATTTCAACGCTTGTGGCTCATCGCGGTGAGCGCGCAACAGTTATGTGCGCTTTAAGCCAAGCCTTGGGCGCAACTCTGTCTGAAGACATCCTCGCGAAAGTTACACTACCGCCGCGTGATGCTTCCGCTATGGATGGCTACGCCGTGAAATTAGCCGATGTTCGTCAGTTAGGGGCAAAGCTGATGGTTATAGGGGAAGCGCCCGCTGGGTCGCCATTTCAGGGAAGCGTAGGTAATAACGAAGCGGTTCGCATATTTACGGGCGGAGCTGTTCCAGACGGGGCAGACCATATTGTCATTCAAGAAAACACCCAATTACGCGGCGACACGCTTACAACAACAACGGATAATGAAACAGCTCGCCATATTCGCAAAGCGGGCATTGATTTTTCAAAAGGACAAACGCTTATCACAGCGGGCACACGGTTATCGCCTGCCCATATCGCCTTGGCCGCGGCTGCCAATCATGCTGAGCTTCCGATTTATAAACGCCCCGTTGTTGCTCTCATCGCAAATGGGGATGAACTCAAAGCCCCAGGCAGCGCGGCCAGAGATGGCGACATCATTAGCTCGAACGCAGCTGGCCTTGGCGCGCTCATTCAGTCATGGGGCGGTATTGCCCAAGACATGGGCATAGCAAGTGATAGTCTGGAGAGCATCACGTCTCTTATTAAAGCCTCACACAACGCCGACATAATCGTACCCATTGGCGGGGCTTCAGTCGGAGATTATGATTATATGCGCACCGCCTTTAAAAATATGGGGCTAGACCTTATTTTTGAAAAAATCGCTGTGCGCCCTGGTAAACCCACATGGTTTGGAACGCTTGGTCGTCAACGCGTTCTGGGCCTCCCAGGAAACCCAGCTTCGGCCACAGTTTGCGCGCATCTTTTTCTTAAAATACTCATGGGTCACGCGGATGATATTCCGACTAGCAAAGCTGTTTTAACAACACCTCTATCGGCCAATGGTCCGCGTGAAACCTATGCTAGAGGCCGAGTGGATATATCTGACACAGGAACCGCACAAGTGACCCCCTTCCCACGTCAAGACAGCTCTCTAATGACACCCTTTGCTAAAGCGAATGTATTAATTCAACTTCCGGCTAATTCAGGCCCATGGGAGGTTGGCGATATTTTGGATGTGGTTTCCCTCTAGTCTCAAGACGTTATTTTACGCCACGTAAAACCTCTGATAATCGACAAACTTCTTCGTATGATGTGTACCCATTCAAAGAAAAACGAAACCCTTCTTTACGTTCGTCATGTAAGATATAATTTTCATTTAATTTTACGCGTAATTTTTCTCTATCTTTTGGAGCAACAACCAAAGTCGCACCCCTTGCTTCTTTTCTATTGGGTGAAACTAAACACTCTGGATCTATGTTATTCACTAAGGCCGTAAGTTGCTTTTGAATATGATTATGCACAGTTACAAGACCAATCGTTTTCCATAGCTCAATAGCCGCATTTGCTGCAACCAAAGGAGCGGGTGAAGGCGTTCCGCCGAAAAATCGCATGGCATCTGTGGCATACTGGAAGCTTCTAATGTCCATTTCGAACGGGTTTTCATGAGAAAACCATCCAACATCAATAGGTTCACTACGCGATAGCATTTCTCCAGAGCAATAGAGAAAACAAGCTCCGGGTCCAAAGCATAAAAATTTCACGCCAGTCCCCGTCACAAAATCTGGAATCCAGTTTTTAATATCAACAGGAATGGCACCAAAAGATTGCGCAATATCAACAATTGATATGGCCTTACTATGACGCGTAAGATCGCAAATTTCTTGAACTGGTAAAACATGCGATGTATTAGATATCGCGTGAGTGATATGAACGATGGCCGTATCCGCATCTATTGCGGCCACCCAATTTGAAATATTTGCAGGATCACCCTCGATAAACTTCAGTTCATAGCCCGCGCGTTTAGCCTGTTTAAAAACAAAGCCTACCGTTGGAAAATCTTGTGGTGACAAAACTATAACATTACGTCTCGATGGTTTGGGGAGGCTATATATTATCTTCGTCAGTGCACTCGATATATTGGTCTGAGGACAGATTAAATCACCCGAAACCCCGAGCAGCCCTCCCAATCCCTGTCGAAATCTATCAAGCAAAGGTATCCACTGCGTCCAATTTTCACCTGATACCCAAGGTGCGAAGAACTGCGACTGCATAGCTGCAACTGTTGCCTTTGGCTGGCACCCAACACTATGTGAGAGAAAATAATTATTCGGAACTTGGAAATGTTCACGCATCGGGCTTAGTCAACTTATCGCGTGTTTTTCCATATGTGCCGCCCCAACGATCCGTCATATCCGCTCTAACCTGCCATAAATCAGGGAAAAATTTTTGACGAAGACCTTCATTGAGAATTTCAACAGGGCGGCCCTTAAGTGAATTCGCCGCCACGCCAATCGAGCGGTAAATAAGCTGCATATGGGCATTACGAAATTTTTGGAACTGCTCATCAAATTCAGCTAAAGCCTCAGCAATCATATAAGCATCATCATGCTTATACTCACTATCGTAAATTTGTTCTAACGTCCTATGCCCATCTTCAAGGTAGATATGCTCATAAGTTTGCCACAAATCTTTAGGCATTTTTAGAAGCACTCTAAACCCCGGACTTTCTTGTCCACTCCCATTTCCCAAAAGCAAGCGTATTTCCTGATAGTCCTTTGGAGACATTGTTTCCAAAAGGACAAGTTGCGAAGTCATCATTTCCTGACAAATATGAACTCGGCGAAAAAGCGTTAGCGCTTTGAAGCTATTACGCGCTCGCATTTCATCATCAATATCCATGAGTGTCGTCGCCATTAGTTTCATCCAAAGTTCTTCAACTTGATGAACGATCATGAATTGTAACTCATCTGGATTACATAAATCTTCTGGCTCTTTCTGGCATGCTAATAGCGCCTCGGTCTTCAGGTAAATTTCATAGTCGAGCTGCCCATCACCTCGCATCATTTTTTGATAATTTGTTTTATTCATTGTCTCTCTCTAAATTTGTTTTAGCTTTAAAAGGGAGAGAGATATTTAGGCGTGCCCCGTTAGCCATTTACGCAAGACATGCTGAGCTAATAAGATATGAACATAAATAAACACAACTTGAGCCCTAATGTGTTTTTTAGGCGATGTAAAATGAGCATTAGCCGCTCTAACGACAAAAATTTCCGCTTTTGGGAAGACCGTCAATAAAACTAATAATATCTGACTTTAGGGATGCATCATCATCAAAATGACGAGACAATAATTTCACTGCGTCAGTATGGTCCAAACCGTCATATATTTTAAGCTGTGCCTGACCTCCGCGGCTTTGAACTTTGGCCGCCAATTGCTCGGCGTTTTTAGGACCAACCGTCGTATCATCGGCCCCGTTCATGACAAATAAGCTTGGGGACGGGGCATTGACATATGCCAGCGGCGCATCATCTTTTTGGAACCTACCCGGGAATATAGTGATATAAGGCTCTTCTTTAAGCTCATAAGCCCCTGTCGGAGAGGCAAGACTTATAATACCTGAAATACGGTCACAAACCGATACACCTTCGGCGGCGAGGAAGCTTTTATTCAAACCAGCCATGAGGATGTTATAAGCCCCGGCGGAATGCCCCATAATAACAACGGATCGATTAGGATATTGGTTAGCGGCATAAGCAATAGCTTTCGCTGTATCTTCTATCATTTGTGGATATAGAGCATTCGGATATAAGCGATAATTAGGAACAAAAATATCAAAACCTTCGGACGTAAAACCTTCGGCTAAGAATTTATAGATATCCTTACTGCCTTCACTCCAACTCCCGCCATGCGTAAAGACAATGACAGGTGAATTAGCTCTGGGGTCGTCAGCTTTATAGATATCAAGTTTCTGGCGATCGAGCTTACCATAGCTCACATCTTTAGCTTTAGAAAAACTAGCTGATGGCGTTATTACGTTCAAAAATGTAACCGGCGCGCAGGCCGCCAAGACGGCGACCCCTAAAAGGCTCGCCGCAAGGGCTCCAAAAATTTTCCGTTTTAGCAACAGCTGCTTTTTTGGCTTGGATCAGTCGTAAGCTTTGGCGCGCCTTTTTTCGTTTCCTGTGGATCACGGCGACGAACACCGCAATCTTCAGCAGGCCACATAATACGGTCCGTCACAGGAATGCTGGGCTCAACAGTATAGAACATACCTGCATAGGGCTCTTGTTGAAGAAGATTAAATGTCTTTTCGCAAACAGCCGAGCGTTCACCACGAATGAAGACATGACCATCATCATCTTTAATATGGCTCCAAGGCCCTTTATAGATGACGGCTTGGTTCTTCTCGAGGCACTCACCTTGTTTGCCTTTATAGGCCAGGTAAGTGGCTGAACGGTACTCAATGCCTTCAACAATTTGCCATGGATCATCTTCAAATTTATCAACCGTAATGCCGTGGAATCCTGCATCTTCGAGAGCTTCCACAAAACCCATTTCAGTCAAAGCGCCTGAAATACATCCAGACCAAAGACGCGCATCTTTCTTGAGTTCTTCAGGACTATCTTCATCAGAGATAATATCGGAGACAGCCACACGTCCGCCAACTTTGAGGACGCGGAACATTTCAGCAAAGAGCTGCTTCTTTTTAGAGTCTGAGACAAGGTTTAAAACGCAATTAGAGACAATCACGTCAACGGAATTATCTGGGATCATTGTCATCTCAGACTTCATGCGTAGAATTTCAGCTTCCATACGCTCCATATCTCCGGCGTCCTTGACAGGGTTTTTAGCCAACCACTCATTCAGTTTATCTAAGTCGAGCTTAAGGTCTTCGATATGGCCGCGTTTGAACTCAACATTGGCATAGCCGACTTTTTCAGCAATGATAGGTGCGTTAGTCCGTGCAAGGTCAAGCATATCATCGGTCATATCAACGCCAATAACTTTGCCCTCCGCTCCGACGATTTGAGACGCAATAAAGCAAATTTTTCCGCCGCCTGATCCCAGATCAAGCACAGTTTCGCCTTCGCGGACATAACGTGAAGGATCTCCACAGCCATAATCGCGGTCAAGAACATCTTGAGGAATAATCTTCAGATATTGGGGATCATAGTCGATTGGGCAACAAAGCGCGGCTTCAACGGCATTCGCCCCTGCCCCATATCGTTCTTGTACATCATCACGTACGTCTGCATTTGTGGCATCTACACCTGTTAAATCATCCATCGGAACAACCTCTTTTACTAATTAGGGCTCTCATAGCCAGTTTCACTTCAAATTCAAATGACGGAATCGTGAAAAACTCAAAATAATTCAACAAGAATATTACTGCATAAGATATACACGAAAAATAACGAAATCTTGATTTTCAGTTCATCTCGTCTAGAGATTAGGTCTTCCTACGCATTTTAATCTGAGAAAGACATGTTCGCAAAGCTATACACATCTGCCATGATAGCCACAATGATGGCCGGAGCAGTCGTTATGAGTGCCTGCTCAGAACCACAAACAACAGTATCTGTCTCTGGGTCATCAACTGTCCTCCCTGTTATATCTAGAGCCGCTGAGGCCTATACAGAGAGCGCAGGACAGCGCGTTATTGTGAATTCCGGCGGATCCGGTGTGGGTTTTAATCAATTGGCAGAAGGCAAAACAGATATTGGTATGATGTCCAGAGATATGACAGCAAAGGAACAATCCCAATATCCGCAGAATAAGTTCACGCCCGTCGCTATTGGTATTGACGCTGTTATTCCTGTGGTATCCTCAGAAATATATGACGCTGGCGTGACGGCTCTGACTTTACCCCAAATCGCCTCTATATATCTAGGTGAAATCAATAATTGGGCAGAGCTTGGCGGCCCCGATAAAGATATCCTTGTGATAGATAAAGAAGCCAGCCGTGGCACGCGTCATACATTCATGAAAGCTGTCATGGGTGATTCTACGGCGAAAGCGCCTGGGGCTGACCTCGTCCTTGGCGCAAATAACGAAGAACAAACTGCCATGGCGCAGAGCGATGCTGCCATAGGTATGATATCCCTTGCGTGGATGAATGATGATGTTCGTGGTGTAACCATCAAGCAAGGTGCAGAGTTAATTCAACCCGATCTTGAAACAATTGCGGCTGGCAATTACCCCATCGCGCGTGAGCTTATTATTGTTGTACGTGATGATATCAAACCAGACGCGCAAAAATTTGTAGACTATGTTTTAAGCCCTGAGGGCCAAAACTTTGTCGAAGCTTCGGGGTATATAAAAATTAACCCGTGATTAGAAGCCTTCAAAACCCGTTTGCAATCTTAAAGTCGCCATTTGTTAAATGGGATGGCCTTAGGCACTACGCCATTGGCTCAGCTTGGTTTTCTTCTGCCATTATCCTCATAATTTTAGGAACGCTGATTTTTCAAAGCGGCCCGGCTCTAGTGACATCCGATTTGAATTTATTTTCAGTCAATTGGGATCCTCATAATAATCAGTTTGGTATCATCCCGATGATTTTTGGCACTTTAATTGTTATGTGCATTGCCATGTGTCTGGCTCTACCTTTGGGTGTGTTATCAGCTATATATATCGCGGAAACGCGCTCAGATAGATTACGTAGACTCCTGAAATCTGCGCTTGAAGTTTTGGCTGGCATTCCCTCCATTGTGTACGGTCTGATTGGGGTCGCTTATTTAAGCTTATGGGTCGCGAAAGGATTTGAGCTACAGACGGGCCGGGTAATCCTAACAGCAGGTCTTTTGCTCGCCCTGATGATCTTACCAACCATCATGACATTATCTGAAGATGCTATTTCAGGCGTTTCTAGAGAGTTTCGCGAAAACGGAGCTTCGCTTGGCCTTTACAAATACGAAATTATTAAAGACGTCGTCTTGCCTATCGCCAAAGCCGATATAGCCGGCGCAGCTTTGCTCGGCCTTGGACGTGCCTTAGGCGAAACAATGGCCGTTATGTTAGTCATTGGTTCACTTGACCGTCTTCCTGTTCCTCTCTTCAATGTCTTGTCCTCCAGTCAAACCGTGACGTCCAAATTGGGGCGTGAAGTTGCTGAATCGGCTTTTGGATCAACCCATTTTAGTGTTCTAGTTTTCATGAGCCTAATTTTGGTCAGCTTTACGCTCATATTGACAATAGCGGCTCAAAAACTTTTTAATAAAGAGCCCTACCGTGTTTAGTCGCTCTGCCAAAAATTTAATCTATGCCAATGCATTGCGCATAGCGCTATTTATAAGCCTATCAATCCTTGTTTTTCTTCTGGGTTCAATTTTATGGGAAGGCGGAAAAGCCCTTTCAGTCGACTTCATTTTCTCTAAAGCGAAAGATTTTGGTGCGGCAGGAGGCATTCGGTATCAAATAATAGGTAGCTTAATTATTATTACTGTCGCGGCACTGCTCGTTTTACCCCTTGCCGTTGGGACTGCCTTATATCGCAGTGAATTTATAAAATCACAAAAATGGGGCCAGAGAATTGATCTGGCGATTTTTAGCCTCAATGGCATCCCATCAATCACCTATGGCCTCTTTGGATTGATTGTTTTCGTCAATATATTGGGCATGGGCGTATCATGGTTTATCGGATCAATTTTACTGGCAATGATGATACTCCCGACAGTCACAGTGTCGACCTATCAAGCCATGCGGGCCATCCCAGATATCTACAGAGAAAATGGCGTCGCGCTTGGTTTAACCCGCTCACAAATGATCCGCAAAGTCATTCTACCCCAAAGCTGGCACGGCGTTATAACAGGGCTGTTAATTGGCCTGGCACGCGCCATAGGCGAGACGGCTCCGATCATGTTTGTCGCAACAGCCTTTTCAGGCGTAACATGGCCCAGAAGCATATTAGAACCCGTCTCCACGCTACCCACACATATTTTAGCGCTTGCACAACAAGCCACAAATCCAGACGCATTACGCAATGCATGGGGCGCAAGCCTTAGCTTAATAATTCTTGTTATGCTATTGAGTTCGCTCGCTTATTTTGCAAGACAGTACTTCCAACCACAAAGGCCCCAATGATGCCAAAACCAGAACTTAGATTAGTTGGCCAACCTTCACACCAAGCGGCTATCCGCCTTGATGGCTTTCAAGCGTGGTTTGGGGAAACATGTATTGTTCACGAAGCCTCCTTGGATTTTCCCGCCAATGGTATCAGCTGTATTGTTGGACCTTCGGGCAGTGGTAAATCAACTCTACTTAGAGGCATTAATCGCATCAATGAAGAGATATCTGATTACACCACTAAGGGCCGTATCTTGGTCAACGATAATTGCAATCACGCAGGTTTCAAGGATATTACTGATTTAAGATCTAAGGTTGGTATGGTCTTTCAACGCCCCTGTGTCTTTCCTTGCTCCATCAAAGACAATGTTCTTTTTGGTGTTCGAGATAAATCCCTTAGTAAATTGGATAAGGCGGCATTAGTCGAAGAAAGTCTCAAATCAGCGGCGCTATGGAAAGAAGTTTCACATCGCTTAGATAGTCCAGCCAACACGCTATCACTTGGCCAACAGCAAAGATTATGCATTGCTAGAACTTTAGCTGTGAAACCTGATATTTTACTCTTGGATGAACCAACAGCTTCGGTCGATCCTACCTCGGCCCGAGCCTTAGAGGCGATCATTAAAACTCTAAAAAATGACTTCACCATAATAATGGTGACGCATGATCTAAGACAAACGCGGCGAATTGCAGATCATGTTGTATTCTTATGTGACGGCGAAGTTATCGAGGCCGCAAGTTGCAATCACATGTTTTCAAAAATGGCGAAGACCAAAACCAGAACTTACCTGTCCGAAGAGTTTTGTGACTGCTAATAAATCATCTTTTGCGGCCTAGAAACAAGACTATTAGGCTCACGCTCCAGGATACCCATTTTTCTATCACATCTGCGCCCGCGCCTGAGATATTAGAAAAAATAACAGCGATAGAAAAGCCCGTTATAATAGCTGTTAAAACAAAACCGCCTTTGACGCGCCAGCCCAAGCATTTTGTCAATATCGTTGGCCCAAAAGCTGCGCCGAGCGCGACCCAGCTAAATAATACGCGGCTAAAGATATCTTTGGGCAGATAGAGCGTCATCAAAACTGCGAATATGGCCACCCCCACCATCGCAATACGGCCAAAGCGTAAAGCCTTTGTGGGGTCAGAATATTCTACCCCCATATCATGGGAAACCGCCGAGGCCGCCGCGAGCAAGAGGCTATCCACAGTGGACATGACCGCCGAGAGAACTGCCGCCGTCACAATACCGGCTAAGACGGCTGGCAGGTAAGCTTTGGCGGCGGCGAAGAACAAACCTTCTTGGCCTGTCTCAATCCCTGTGGCCCGTCCTGCAAAAGCGAGGCAAACAAGACCTGAATAAATGATAACACCCCAGCCAATTGTAATCGCCGCGCCTTTGCGGCGCTCGCTTGGAGATTTAACCGCCATAATCCGGTTCAACAGCTGCGGCTGTCCAAGCGCGCCGAGGCCTGTCCCAAAAAGCCCCATGGCTACGCCTATGCCCGCCATACCGACGGCTTTGCCTGTAAAGCTGAAATAATCTGGGGTCTGATGCGCGTGTAACGTCTCTGCTATAGCGCCGAACCCGCCCGCCGCGCTCACCGCCGCGATGGGCACAATGATACAGGCCAGCATCATGACGACGGCTTGCAAAGCATCCGTGACTGAGGCCGCCCAAAACCCGCCCAAGAGGCAGTAAATCAAAATGACCGCCGCGCCCAAGAGAATAGCTTCCGTTGCGCTCATTCCAAAGACTTCGGTCAAGGCATTGCCCGCCGCCTGAAATTGGGAACTGATATAAAAGACGAAACAAAAGAGTATCATCAGCGCGCAAACAATGCCTATGAGACGTTTCCATGTCTCGTCGATATCACCAGTTATAAAATCGATAACGGTTAAATAGCCCCGCTCGGATGTCTCCGCATTTAGACGAGGGCCTATGACCAACCACGTCAGCAAGTACCCGCCAAATATACCGGGCACTAACCAAAGCCCAACAACGCCTTGCGCATAGACAAGCCCTGTAAAGCCTAAGAGTACCCATGCCGAAGATGTGGAAGCGGCATAGGACAGTCCTGCCGTCCACGCACCAAGTCCCTGCCCCGCCAAGAAGAAATCCTGCTCGGTCTTCACGCGCTTTGAGGCCCAAAACCCAACGCCAAGTAAAATAACTTTATAGGCAATCAGCGTGATCAAAACGATCATAGAGGTCGACATGTTAGGCGCCCTTTTTAAACGGCTTTGCTAATGGAAACAGGCACCCCGTTAAGCACAGCATTGCCCGATAGATCATCGACAAGAGCGGGATCGGTTAAATCATTCATCGACACGCCCGGATTACCCGCCGCGACTGAGAGCTTCACGCCTTTACGCCCATGCCCAAATCCATGAGGGATAGACACAACGCCTTGCATGATATCCTCAGTTATCTCAGTCGGTATCTCCACGGTTCCAACATGATTGGACACCACGGCCATATCGCCATTTTCCAGTCCGAGTTTGTTTGCGTCCCCCGGATGTATCATCAGCGTGCAGCGGTTTGGCCCCTTAAGCAGGCGATGACTATTATGTAGCCAGCTATTATTCGAGCGAATATGGCGGCGACCAATGAGGCTAAATTCAACATCTTGAGCGGTATCTAATCCAGCTTTAAAGGCTGCTAAATCTTTCAGCGGCATCTCAGGCGCGCAATGTATGAGACTATCCTCTGTTTTCAGACGTTCAGGCAGGCGCGGCTGAAGCGGCCCCATATCATAACCATTCGGATGGGCCTCAATCTCGGCTAATGTAATCTTATGCGGCGAAGCCTGCATCATTTGATCAAGTATTATGCGCGGCTCTATTTTTTCTGGTGCTTCATTTTCGCCTTGGGCAATTCTTATCGCGCCTTCGAGGTCAGCCATGATTTCCCAATCAGCTTTACTGTCCTCGTCTTTGTCAAAAAGCGCTTGCGAATAGGCGGCGTAATTACGAATGGCGAGCGGGGTAAAGAAAAGCGGATAATGATCGCGCTCCAATGGCCCGCAAGGCGGCAGAATATAATCGGCATGGCGCGTAGTCTCTGTGACATACATATCTATCGAAACCATAAGCTCGAGACTTTCAAGCGCTGCGTCTAGCTGCCGCCCACCCGGCGCGGATAAAACAGGGTTACCCGCCAAAGTGAGCAAAGCGCCGATTTGGCCCTCGCCCTCTGTTGTGATTTCAGGCGCGAGTTCTGCAGAAGGGAGCTCCCCTAAAACCTCAGGCCGTCCAGAAAGACGATTATGATAACGCCCATAAGATCCCGTCCCGCTACGCTCTACGGGATCAATTATTGAATCGGGAAACATCACCCCGCCCTCGCGGTCAACATTACCTGTCGATATATTGAGAAGCTGTATCAAGTAATGGTTCAGCGTACCGTGCTTCACAACTGAGACACCCATACGCCCATAAACAATCGCAGGCTGGCCACTACCCAGCTCTGCCGCAATCGCGCGCATATCATTGGCCGTAACGCCGCAATAATCTGAGAGCTCATCAAGATTAAACTGATGGATTTGCGCCCATGCCGCGTCCCATCCCTTAAGCATCGGCATTAACCGCCTTGGATTGACAAGCCCTGCTTCATCAAGAGCTAACAGCAAGCCTAAAAACAATGCAGTGTCTGTGCCGGGTTTTACAAAATAATGCTCATCTGCGACTTTGGCCGTTTCGCTGCGGCGCGGATCCACAACAACAAACTTTCCGCCGCGAGCTTGTAGGCGCTGAATGCGTTTTTTAACATTCGGCACCGTCCATAGCGAGCCGTTAGAGGCCAAAGGATTGCCGCCAACACAGAGCATATACATGGTACGGTCAATATCCGGCACGGGGTAAAGCGCGTTATGACCGTACACCCATTTCTGGCAAATCATATGCGGGAGTTGATCGAGCGTTGAAGCCGAGTAAATCCCTTTCGCGCCCCATGATTTAGTCAGGCCGCGCATGGAAAAGGAATTAGAATAATTATGCGCGTTTGGATTACCTAGATAAAGCGCCGCAACTTTTGCCCCTGCAACAATGCTTTGATGCTTGGCCGCAATTTCAGAAAAGGCTTGATCCCAAGAAATCTCTTCCCAATCTTCACCAACTTTTTTTACAGGATGTCGCAAGCGATCAGGATCATTTTGAAGATCAGGTATCGCTGTGGCTTTGGGACAAATATAACCTTCGGACAAAACATGGTCAGGGTTACCTTTGACGGATGTAACTTTACCGTCTTCAACAGTCATTAGGACACCGCAATTAGCTTCACAAAGGTGACATGTTCTTGCGTGAATTTCAGCCATAAACTTCCCTGCTATTTTCAGTCAGTATGACGAGCTCAGCTAATTATGCAATTCCTTGATTCTATTATTGCCTCGCGAATAGATATAATCGCTATCTTGCCTTTCATTTGCTCGGCCTATACCCCTGTGAAGAATTTCAAGAAATATTGATAGTTATGACCCAAAATCTCAAATTTGATATGATAGCGCCTAGTATTGGACAGCTTACACTTTCTCAACCTGAACGCCGTAATGCCCTCAATGCACAAATGTGGGCCGACCTTCCGAAAATATTGGATAAAGCCGCTAAAACGAAAGGGCTTCGCGTGCTGGTCGTCACTGGCGATGGCGAGCATTTTGCCAGCGGGGCTGACATATCAGAATTTGAAACCTTATATGCAACAGTTGAGAGCGCGAAAAAAATAAGTGATGATATCGCCGCAGGGTTTGACGCCCTTGCTAAATTCCCAATGCCGACGATTGCCATGATCCGTGGGGCCTGCGTGGGCGGCGGCTGTGCTCTGGCACTTTGCTGTGACGTGCGATTTGCTGACACGACATCAAAATTTGCCATAACACCCGCCAAACTCGGCCTTGTTTATCCCTTTTCCGATGTTCAGCGCCTAATCGAAACCGTTGGCATCCCTCATGCCAAAGACATGTTATTCTCGGCGCGCGTAATCCAATCCAAAGCTGCGCGCAAAATGGGGCTGATCAATCAAATCTTTAAAGTCGATAATCTGAAAGCCAAAACCATAGAATATGCAGAAGGTATAACAAAGCTTTCACCTCAAACACTGAAAGTCACCAAACAAATGTTCGCGGCGTATCAAGCAGGACAATTTGGTGAAACATCGCAAAGCATGGGCTGGTTCTTAGATGGATTTTCTAATGACGATTTCAAAAAAGGGTACAAAGCTTTTCTAGAGAAGCGAAAGCCTGAGTTTTCATAAAAAATGCAGGACTGGCTCTAAATGGGTATCATAACCAGTCCTGCTCATATCTTACAAAACTCAAGGGTAAATTGTTTTGTAAATTTTATCTCTTAAGGGGAGGAAGAGATATAAACCTTAAGACCATAATGCCATATCACATACAATAAAACTGGGCGTGATAATGACGTGAGATGCCCGTTATCGCCTGTCCTTGTGTCTCAAAACGCGCTGCGCTTTTTTGACGACTGGCGCTTCCACAAATTTTCCGTCCAGTAAAACAACATTGCCATTGGCAGCCTTATAAGCGTCTATCACGCGCTCGGCATGTAACATCTCTTCGGGGGTGGGAGCCAAGGCCGTATGAATACGTTCTATCTGGGCAGGATGGATGGCAGAGCGCGCGTGAATGCCAAGACTTTTGGCACGCGCTGTAGTGGCCTCGCAATCGTCTAAATCCTTCACATCAATATGAGGTACATCGAACAACATCACATCATAGAGAGTCGCCGCAGCAACGAGACGTGAGCGCGCATAAAGATGTGTATCCCACGACAGGTCGCAATCCACATCCCCTGCATAATCAATAGCCCCATACATCCCAAGACTGACGCGGCTATGCGAAAATATATCTTCGCAATTAAGCAAGCCTTCAGCGCTTTCTATAATGGTAAAAAACGCGCCTAACGCATCAGGTAATGCCACATCTAAATCATTTAATTGAGACTTAGATGCCACCTTGGGAATCATCACAAAGGGAAGTGTCAGGCCACTATCTTTAAGCTTCGTTATATCGGCTTGGCCATCAGATGTATCAAGTCCATTAATCCGCAAAGACACATGTTTATGATCTGTCTGTCCTAACCATTCCAAAACGTCTTGACGGGCCTGCGCCTTCTCACTTGGCCCAACAGCATCTTCAAGATCAATACAAACCAGGTCAGCCCCTGCTGAGCAGGCCTTTTCAAAACGGTCAGGGCGGTTGCCTGGAACAAAGAGCTGGGAACGGTAATGCATATTAGTTTTTTACAGCCAAGAACATGATTTGACTACTAGTACATCTACAATAATTACATAATATATTTCTGGCCGACACTCTCAAATGAGCTATTGTAAGATTATTGGCCGTAAAGAAACCTTGAGGATTATCTCAAATCAAGCGTTAAAGGACTCCTGTACTATGCTTAAACTCTATGATTGCACCACTGCCCCTAGTCCGCGCCGCGCGCGTATGTTGCTGGCCGAGAAGAATATTGAGCATGAAAATATTCAAGTTGACCTGAGAACAGGTGAACAAATGGGTGATGCCTATAGAGCTATAAATCCTCGTTGTACTGTCCCTGCTCTTGTGACCAATGATGGTGATGTTCTCACGCAGAATGCTGAGATACTGGCCTTTATTGAGGCCACCTTTCCTGAAAATCCAATGACAGGTAGAACGCCTAAAGAAAAAGCTGCAATTGCGAAATGGAATTGGCGCGCTGAAAATGAAGGGCTTGCAGCTATTGCTGAGGCGCTCCGCAATGCCTCCCCCGCTATGAAAGATCGCGCCTTGCCCGGCCCGCGTAATATCGCGCAAATCCCGGAGCTAGCCCAGCGCGGATTACAACGAATTGCCTGGTTCTTTGAAGACCTAAACACGCACCTTGAAAACAACCCACATGTCGCTGGCGAAGGCTACTCTGTCGCTGACATGACGGCGACTGTCGTGGTTGATTTTGCAAGATGGGTAAAGGTCTACCCCTTAGAAACACAAACCGCTCTTTTAGAATGGCATGAGCGTATGAAAGCTCGCCCATCATACACAGCTTAAGAGAGCCAGAATTCCAACTTTTACACGAATATGTGCCATACTCCGCACAATGACAGCGCTGTCACGTTAAATCATTGAAATATATAGATATTTACGGCTTATAAAGTTGATTATGATATCTATTCTGCTAGTGCCGCGTAGACTGGCGTAGAAAACAATAAATTAGAGTGATGAGTAGGGGTTCAAATGAGCACGAACGCACGCAAACTTGGCGTTAAAGGTTTCGAAGCCGATTATAATATTCATTGGAATTGGAGCCCTGCTCGCTTTTATGAGACGGCTGTGCGTGAAGAAGGCGCGCAAATCGCTAAAGGCGGCGCGCTCGTAGTTAAAACGGGTAAACATACTGGCCGTTCTGCTACAGATAAATTTGTTGTGCGCGACGAGGTCACAGAAGATAAAGTCTGGTGGGAAGCCACAGATCACATCTCGCCAGAACAATTTAACGCCCTAAGAGAAGATTTTGAAGCCCATATGAAAAGCCTTACGCTTTACGGCCAAGATACATTTGGCGGGGCGGATATGGAACACCGCCTGCCCGTTCAAATCATTACTGAGTATGCGTGGCACGGGCTATTTGTGCACCATTTGCTACGTCAACCCACGGCTACAGAACTTGAGTCTTATCAGCATGAATACACAATTATCAATCTGCCGAGCTTTCGCGCCAACCCAGCCAAGCATGGTGTACGGTCGGAAACAGTTATAGCCGTTAATATGAAGGACAAAGTCGTTTTGATTGGCGGCACATCATATGCAGGCGAGACCAAAAAATCAGTATTCTCAATTATGAATTACCTGCTCCCTGAAAAGCGGGTCATGCCGATGCATTGCTCTGTCAATGTGGATGATAGTGATAATGGCGCCATTTTCTTTGGCCTCTCAGGTACAGGTAAAACGACCCTCTCGGCCAACCCTGACCGCACACTCGTTGGGGATGATGAACATGGTTGGTCTGAAAACGGCTTATTTAACTTTGAAGGCGGCTGTTACGCGAAAATGATCAACCTCTCACCCGAGGCCGAGCCAGAAATCTACGCCACCTCAGGCATGTGGGGCACAGTTCTTGAAAATGTGGTTATGGACCCCGTGACGCGCGAATTTGATTTCGCCGATGATAGTTTAGCAGTTAATAGCCGCGGGGCTTATGACTTAACGGCCATTCCAAATTCGAGCCCAACTGGCCGCTGCGGTCAGCCTAAGACGCTTGTAATGCTAACGGCGGATGCCTTTGGGGTTTTGCCACCGATCTCTAAGCTTACACCCCAGCAAGCCATGTATCATTTCTTATCAGGTTATACGGCAAAAGTTGCAGGCACAGAAAAAGGCGTTGTAGAACCAACAGCAACATTCTCAGCCTGTTTTGGCGCCCCCTTTATGCCACGTCATCCCGCCATTTATGGCGAGCTACTACGTGATCTGGTGGCCGAACATGATGTACAGTGCTGGCTCCTTAATACAGGCTGGACGGCTGGTCCGTATGGCATCGGGCACCGCATGCCGATAAAAGCAACGCGGACGATGCTCAACGCAGCGTTAGATGGCTCTTTAGCCAAAGGTGAGTTCAGAACGGATAAAAACTTTGGTGTTGAAGTTCCGACGGCTATTGCCGGGGTTGATTCAAACTTACTCGATCCACGCAGTACGTGGTCTGATGGCGAGGCTTATGATTTACAAGCTCAAAAATTGGTTGCCATGTTTATCGAAAACTTTGCAAAATTTGAGAATCGCGTCACCGACGACGTCAAAGCGGCGGCCCCTCAAGCCGCGTAATTCGCGGCTTCAACATGCCACAAACATCCTTGGCTAAACCTAAAGTCCTGCTTTTTGATCTGGGCGGGGTGATAGTGCGATGGACGGGTATTGAAGCGCTTTCAGATATGACGGGAATGAGCCGCGATAAGGTCTTAGAAACATTTGCCGCCTCACCTATTTTTTCGGCTTATGAAATCGGCCAATGTGATGACGAGACCTTTATCCAGGAACTGATTTCAGTTTTTAAATTGGGTGTTCGCCCTGACGAAGCTCGCAAACTCTGGCAAGTCTGGGTGGGTGAAACTTACCCTGGAACCAAACACGCGCTTAAATCACTCAAAGACGATTATACGATTGCGTGCCTATCCAATACGAATGCCTTACATTAGGAATGGCTCTCAATTCATATTATCATTGATGATTATTTTGACCACGGCTACGCCTCTCACCTGATTAAGGCTGCCAAACCAAATGCCGAATGCTATCAGTTTCCGGTCAAAGATATGGATGTAAACCCAAGCGATATATGGTTTTTTGATGATACGCAGGCCAATGTCGACGCAGCGAACGTGGTTGGCATGACCGCGTTTCATGTGGATCGCTCAGTTGGCGTCATCCCGCTTTTGAAAGAACTTGAACTCCTACCCGCCTAATACGCATCATAATAGTTCATAATTGAAATATGCTATTCAGCTGTGTTGATTGAATTTTCATCTCTTTTGGAGTATGAAGGCCCATGACCTCACGACGTATACGCCCGCTTAAAGCCTATAAGCACTTCCGAAAACTCATTGCTGATAAGGAAGATACAACGCAAGTCTTTAATATAGTCGAAGCTTTGGATGGTTCAAATCTTGAGAAAGACTTTAAACGGTTCATGAAAACATCTGCAGGACAAGCGCGCTATGCAGAGCGCAAAAACCTTGTCCCCTTGCTTGATGATCATGAAACTCTTCGCAAGCTTCCTATGGGTTCAGTCGGGCAACATTATTGCGACTTTATGGAAACACAGGGCCTTTCAGCGCAAGGCCTCGTCGATGAATATGACCGCTGGGGAAAACGGCTTGAGGACTATTATGACGCCGATGTGGCATGGTTTGGCAATCGCCGCCGTGACGTGCATGACTTAATGCATATTATGACAGGCTATAGCCGTGACGCGCTAGGTGAAGCGAGCGTTCTCAATTTCACTCATAGTCAACATGGCGGGTTAGGTATCTACTTCATCGCCCATATGGCTTCACTGGAAATCAGAAAACATGCGCCGAAAGGCGCGCCTGTCTGGAAAGCCATACGAGAGGCCAAAGCCAATGGTTTGGCCGCAGAAAATATTATTAAACAAGACATTATGGCCCTGCTCGCAGAGCCTTTAGACGCCGCACGTGAGCGCCTTAACATTCGCACCGCGGCGCAATATCACAAAGTTCATGATATGATGCACAATGCAGGAATAGACCCATTTGGCGTTGTCAGCACTCAAGTCGCTTAAATTAAGCCTCAATCAGCTCAAACTCACCCGTATTATTGGACATCATCAGGCGTGCTTGGATGATGGAGAAATAAGCGCCTTGAATTTTAAGCGCTCCAGCCTCCACGGCATCTTTGACAAAGGGGTATGACATAAGGTTGGTCATAGATTGACGCACCCCCTCTAATTCCATCTCTAAAACGATTTCATCTTCGGGAAGATTGCGGGCCAAAACACGGTCCCGAACATCATTGATGATTGAGACCCACTTACCAACATAGCCAGCCTCTGGGTCGTGCCCCATACCGTCTAGACATCCTCTAATACCGCCGCAGCTTTCATGTCCCATGACGACAATCATTTCGACCTTAAGAACTTTAACCGCATATTCAATTGTGGCCGCCGTCCCATAAAATCCGTCATCAGCACCACTGGGGGGGACAATATTGGCTACATTACGCGTAACAAACATTTCGCCGGGATAAGCATCGAAAATATCCGTAGGGTCAACGCGGCTATCGGAACAGGCAATCAGCATGACCTTGGGGCTTTGCCCCTTAGTTCCGAGTTTTTCATAGAGCTTTTTCTGACCAATATAATCGCCTGCACGAAAGGCCTTATAGCCGGCGATTAACTTCTCTTTTCTGCTCATCATGACCTCATTAGTTTTGAGGCGGAGATAGCCTGACAATACGGTTTGGTAAAGCTACATATATGGCCCCGTCAGGCCCTGTTGTCACATCGCGAACACGGCCTTCATCTTTAATCAAGACAGCTTCGCTGATATAGTCTGCTCCATTGACATCAATCAGGCGCACGGTTTGGTTTTTAAGCGAGCCAGCCATAAGGCGGCCTTTCCACTCCGGGAATAAATCACCAGTGTAAACATCAAGGCCGCAAACCGCGATTGACGGCGTCCATTGGGAAGCAGGCTGCGCCATACCGGTTAAAGCGGTGTAAGGCGTTAAAACAGTTCCGCTATAATTACGTCCATAGGAAATTTCTGGCCAGCCATAATTAACGCCAGACCGTATGACGTTAAGCTCATCCCCACCTTTGGGGCCATGCTCGGTTTCCCATACGACTTGGGTCTCAGGATGAACGATTGTGCCTTGTGGATTACGGTTTCCATAAGTGAAGATTGACGGATAAGCCTTTGAATTATTTAAAAAAGGATTGTCTTTTGGGATAGACCCATCACGCATAATGCGGTGAATTTTACCATTGGGCTTAGATAAATCTTGCGCCATATCTTTCTTACCACGATCACCAATACCGAAATAAAGATGCCCTTGATTATCAAAGGTTATTCGTGAGCCATAATGAAATGCTGTATTTAGATAATCTTCAGGCTTGGCCTGAAAGAGCGTTTCTTCAGATGTCCACATAAGGCCTGAAGTTTGAGCACTTATTTTTCCCCGCACAATTTTGGTCATACGATTTTTGGAGATTTTTTCATCTGCATGCGTAAAACTAAGGTAGACCCATCCATTAGTATTATAATCTGGATCTGTTGCGACATCCATAAGTCCGCCTTGTCGGTCATTGACTGAGGCAGGAATACCGAGAACTTCAAAACGAGTAGATGATGTCACTTGAAAGAGTTTACCGCTCTTTTCGGTTACCAGCGCCGTATCAGGTTCAATAAAATGAAGCCCCCAAGGCTGATCTAAACCCGTGACCCAATCCTCTATCTGAACTTGATCCTCCACAGACGGCACATCATCAATCGGAACTGTCGTCTTAAGGTCACCGCCGCTACGAATATAGGCGATTAGATCAGCCTTATTTTCGGCTGTCAGCTCATCGCCAAAAGCGGGCATACCAACATCTTCGATGCCATCTGTAATCGCCTGTAAAATACCTGCATCCGTGCCGTCATATTCCCAAACATCATCGGCAAGGCTTGGTGCTTGCCCGCCGGAAAGACCCGCGCCGTGGCAGGATTCACAAGATTGCTCGTAAAGCGCCTTACCGCGTTCGGTGGAAAGCTTCTCAATCGGGTCCGCCGTTGCGCCTTGGCAAGCAACGAGAGTTACAAAAGGAAGTAAAAATAGACGCTTCATCATATATCTCACTGGGTAGACTTTGATTAATTCCCCATCACCTTAACGGCAATCCCTATAAGCAGTATACCAATGGCGACACAGACCAGACCCGTTATATGAAGAGATTTATCATCAATAATCCGCAATCCTTCTTCATAGCTACGGCGCATTTGGGCAGGAAAGACCGCCCAAACGAAGCCTTCAATGGCGAGAGTACCGCCAATCGCGATCAGAATAATTACCCCAAGGCTCATAATGAGGCCTAACGGCGGCTCCGTCCGCGTTGATTATCAAGATAACTCAAAAAATCACTATCAGGTGAGAGCACATAGGTTGTCCCTGTGCCTAGACCCCGGCGATAGGCTTCCATGGAGCGATAAAAGGCGAAAAACTCAGGGTCTTGATTATAGGCGTCGGCATAAACCTTGTTAGAGACAGCGTCCCCCTCACCTCTGATGGTCTGGGCTTTACCTTTAGCTTCGGCAATAATGATTTTTGCTTGCTTATCAGCATCAGCAATAATCTCATTTTTCTTCTTGGATCCTTCCGCTCGGAAAAGACGCGCTTCTTTTTCACGCTCTGAATTCATGCGGTCAAAAACTGAGTCAGCAACTTTGGTGGGCAGCTCGGCCTTTTTAATACGAACATCTGTAATCTCGACGCCATAATCTTCACCCTTGGCAACTAAATTAGCGGCTTTCTTGATTTCTTCCATAAGTTCGGATCGGCGGCCGGATATGATTTGCTCACTGTCCACACGGGCCAATACACCCCGCAAGGACGAGTCCATCAATTCATCAAGCAAAATTGTTGCGCGTTTACGCGTTCCCAAAGCCTTATAATAAGCCACAGGGTCAACGATACGGTAGAGAATAAAACTATCCACCTCGAGAGGTTTCTGTTTGATGTCGTAAATCGTTTCAGCCGTGAAATCGAGTTCGATATTGCGGCGATCTAAAGGAACCACATTTTCAATGGGTGATTTAAACTTAAGCCCAGCATCCGCAGCCGCGCCCTCATTCCATCCATTTTCAACGCGTTTATATTCACCAAATTGCAAAACCAATCCTTGTTCCCATTCTTTCAACGTATAGGTACAGGTAAAGAAGGCCAGAATGAGCAAACCTAAAAGGACGAGGGGTAAAAATCCGTTTTTCATTTGATTAACCTCCAGTTTTCTTTGACTTGAGTTGATCAAGCGGAAGGTAAGGCACGACGCCGCTCCCCGCTTCACCTTCGATTATTATTTTCTCAGCCGGGCCATAAACTTCTTCAATGGTTTCCAAATAAATACGCTGGCGAGTGACCTGAGGGGCCGCCTTATATTCTTTGTAAACCGCTAGAAAACGATCAGCCTCACCACGTGACACTTCAACAACTTCCTGCTTATAAGCTTCAGCAGATTCAACCAATTTAGCCGCTTCACCCACAGCGTTCTCAGTCACTTCGTTCAAATAGGCTGTGCCTTCATTGACGCGTTGTTCTTGCTCTTGCTCAGCCGTAACAACATCTTCGAAAGCTTTAATCACTTTAGGCGGAGCTTCTGTTCTCTGGAGCTGTACAACCGTAATAGTGACGCCAGATTCATATCCATCGAGCATTTCCTGAAGCAAGGCTTTGACTTCAAGTTCAATCGGGTTACGTCCATCGGTAATGACATATTCAAGATTTTTCTTCCCGATAACCTCACGAATAGCACTGTCAGATGCATCGGCGACAACGGCTTCAGCATCTTCAAGATTAAAGATGTAATCCTTAGGGTCCTTAACATTCCACCGCACAGTAAAATCAACATCAGCAATATTTTCATCGCCAGTCAGAACAAGGTTTTTCTTTGATCCAACTGACCTTTCAGATGTCACATTGACTTTCATGACTTCCTCTACGGGTGCAGGAAGTTTGAGATGAAGCCCTGAGTCAGTTGTTCGTGAATATTTTCCAAAACGCAGAATAATCGCCTCTTCCTGCTGGGCAACTTGATAGAAGCAAGATAAAATCATCATGATTAATGCGGCTATTAGAACAAGACCAAAAGGTCCAAATTTTGCGAGTGGGCCCGGCAGACCATTACCTGCACCTCTTGGACCTCGGCCACCGCCGCCCGTTTTACGAACGCGGGTTTTAAATCCTTGGATTACATTTTCCAAGTCTGGTGATGAGTCACCGGGTTTAGGCCGCGAGCGATCAGGCTTTCCGCCACTGCCCCAAGGATTATTTCCTTTTTTACCACCGTTGTTGCCCCAAGGGCCTTTATTGTCCGGCATGTTGTCTCCGATTAAGTCTTAACTGTAATGTGGCGTGATGCGCCTCGTTTATCAAGATGATTAGGTGAAAAAACTACCGTCTATCATAGACTTTTACTGTGAATGGATAATCATCCCCATCCTGTTGTGAAAAGGCGGTCTCATCGATCAAATGCCAATGGTCCGCTCGAATAGCTGGAAAATGTGCGTCCCCCTCAATCATAGCATCCACCTCGGTGATATACATGCGGTCACAAAACCTCATGAGGCTCGCATAGAGTTTCGCGCCGCCAATCAGCATAATTTCGTCGACATTCGCCTCCCCCGCCAACTCATAGCCACGTCCAATCATATCATATATATCATGGAATATTTCGGCTTTTGGCGCTTTGTAAGTCTTGTCGCGCGTGAGGACGAGATTAGGACGCCCCGGCAGAGGAAAAGGAAGGCTTTCCCATGTGACGCGCCCCATCAAGACAGGCTTACCCATCGTTGTCCGCTTAAAAAATTTAAGGTCAGATGATAACTTCCAGGGTAAATCCCCATCAACGCCAATCACGCCATTACGAGACTTGGCAACGATGAGGCTTAATTTAGGATTCGCGGTCATGGATAGTGGGTTACACGGGCAAGCACATCAGGTATAGAGACATGATGTCCAGCTACGCCGAAAAAGAACCTCCCAAAACCAGCCTGCGGTTTTTCAAATACACACTGCTTTATATTCTGCTGATCCCTTTCATTAATTGGAGCTTTACGTGGGCCCCTATGGTCGAGCTTCCAGGCTTGGCGGCATGGGCGTTCAATCCAGTGACCATAGTCACGGGACTTGTCCTTGTCGTGCGCGATTTTGCGCAGCGCGAAATCGGCCATGAAGTCCTCATCGCGATGGGTCTGGCGCTGTTTTTAACTTATGTCACATCGGGCGGGGCGCTCGCGCTGGCCAGCGGCGCGGCGTTCTTAATCTCAGAACTCGTTGACTATGCGCTCTTTACCTTCACGAAATATAAGCTTTCAACGCGCGTCTTGCTATCATCCGCCATCGCCGCGCCCATAGATACGACAGCCTTTCTCTACGGGGCCAGTTTCATTCGAGACGCCCAATTTACAGTCCCAAATGTCGTCATGAGTGTTGGGGGAAAAATGGTCGGCGCGATTATTATCTGGTGGCTCATCAAGCAAAGGATGGAGCGCTAGGCCGCATTAGACCACCCTGCGCTTAGGCCGTAAAAAGACGCGGTGCGCGACCAAGAATAAACCGCTTATCGAAAAGAGTAGCGCCAAAAAAGCGGCAAGCCTTAGCCACCAGCTATTAAAATTATCTCGCGTTTTATAATCCATGATGTGAAGCATCCACATAAAATCATAAACGCGCCAGAGCTTAGTTCTGACCGCGCGAAGCTCCGCCGTGTCGGCATCCAGATAAAGCCGTGTTTTCGGCTTATCATCAAATTGCACCTGCCAAACAGGCGGCGGGCGGCGATATTCATTGGGAACTTGGGTCAGGCGTTTAATGGCCTGAATTTGCCCCTCACCTTTATAATACCGCGTGGCCGCGACCCTAACCGTATCTTCGGCAATAGGCTGCCAAGATTTGCCTGTGCGCGCATTTATAAGCTGCGTGCCCTTATCGCCAATCAACGCATAGGCCGGCTCACCCGCGATAGAGGTCAAAGACGCGCCCGTCAGCTCGCCCTCATAAATAGTCATCGCAATCTCGATTGGGATGACATCCGCATCGGCCAATGACCAACTCGCCTTTTCGGCCAGATGTGACCCACGGACTTCATCAATCGGAAAGAGCGCCATAAAAAGCCCCGACGCAAACCATAATAAGATTTGAACCCCTAAAATAAGCCCTGCCCATTTATGGGCGCGGGTTAGATATTTCCAAAAATCACGTTTCGTCATGGGCCGCCCTTTACGGCTGTCCCAAGAACAAATCAAAGGTTAGATAGTCGCATGAAGATTGCTCTTTTGATTCTTATCGCCGCGACCATCACGGCCTGCATATCAGGCATATTCGGCATGGCGGGCGGTATGATATTCATGGGCATTATCGCCTCGGTCATGGGCGTGGCCGAAGCCATGGTCGTTCACGGCGCTATTCAAAGCGTAAGTAATTCATCTCGCGCTTTTATGCTCAGGCCTGATATTCGCTGGGATATATTAGGCTACAAAATTATTGGCGCTCTCCCAGCCATAGCCCTGTTAGCGATGGTGAGTTTTATTCCCAGCAAAGCCGCGCTCTTTCTGGTGTTGGGCGCGCTGCCTTTTGTCTTATGGCTCCCCAAAGGTGTTTTCAAAGGTGACGCGGCTAAGCCTCGCCATGCCGCGCTTTGCGGCGCGATGGTGATGGGACTCAATCTTTCGGCAGGAGTAGCAGGCCCAGCCCTCGATTTTTTCTATGTGAATACGACCCTGACCCGCAAAGAAATCGTGGCCACCAAAGCCGTCACCATGTTTGTCTCGCACATGATCAAAATTATATATTTCGGCCTACCGCTTATTGCCGCGTTTGGCCTCACTACCCTGCCCCCGCTTTGGGTCTTTATCGCGGCCGTGCCCTGCATTATTGTCGGTACTTACGTCGGAACCCGCATTTTACACCGCCTCTCTGATGTCGGCTTTAAAAGCTACACCAAATATCTCGTCACATGTGTGGGGATTATTTACATCTGGCGCGGCTTTTCTTTGGCAGGGATGATATAGCGGGCTTCATCCAAATGTCGGGCTTTCAAGATTTCCACTTCTCCCCCAAAATAAGACGTTAGCTAGTGTCTTGTTTGAGGCTGCGGTTTCAACTGGTCGTCGCAACACATTGGCTGAACCGTTCAGCCG
>CAYYMI010000033.1:0-30255 GCA_964472905.1 uncultured Hellea sp.
GGCTGAATTGGGGCAATAGCTCGCATTTCCCGCGCCATTCCAAAGATGAAACGCCTGCGCAAATCGTCGATGCCTTTATGGCGCAATTTTATCTCAACAAACCTATCCCGAAGGACATCTTCGTCAGTGAGAATGTACCTAACCGCGAGATATTAGAACAAGGCTTATCCGAGCGAGCGGAGCGCAATATTAAAATATCCACGCCAAAGCGGGGCGAGAAGAAAATGCTCATCAATCGCGCGGTGAAAAATGCGCAAGAGGCTCTGGCGCGTAAGATGGCCGAGACAGCCTCGCAGCAGCGGCTCTTAAAACACGTTCAAGAGGTCTTTGATCTTGAAGACATGCCGCAGCGCATTGAGGTTTATGATAATAGTCATATCCAAGGCGCAAACGCGATTGGCGCTTTTATCGTGGCGGGACTAGACGGGTTTGAGCGCAAACAATATCGTACCTTTAATATCAAGGATGCCGAAACAGAACCGGGCGATGATTACGCCATGATGCGCGAGGTTTTTCGGCGGCGGTTTACGCGTCTTCTAAAGGATGAGACTTTGGAGTGGCCTGATGTTGTCTTGATTGATGGCGGGAAGGGGCAGTTATCTTCTGTGGTTGAGGTTCTCGAAGAGCTTGGCGTCTTGGACCGCACAACCTTAGTGGCCATTGCAAAGGGGCCAAACCGTAATGCCGGGCGAGAAACCTTCTTTATGCCGGGGCGGGCCTCCTTTACATTGCCGCCTAAAACGCCTGCGCTGTATTATTTACAGCGCCTGCGGGATGAGGCGCACCGCTTTGCGATTGGCACGCACCGCGCAAAACGTAAAAAAAAGATGAAAAAGAGCCCACTTGATGGTATTCAAGGCGTAGGAGCGGCGCGAAAGAAAGCCTTGCTCGCGCATTTTGGTTCGGGCAAAGCTGTCAAAGCAGCGAGTCTTGAGGACTTGGCAAGCGTAGAGGGGGTCAGTCAAAAACTGGCTAAGGGGATTTATGACTATTTCAACGAATAAAACCGGTGAAACGGGCAGTACAGCAACTGGCGGGGCTTTGGCTGATGCGCTAACCCTTATACGTCTTGTACTGACTCCGATTATTATGATGGTAATTATTAAGGGCTGGCCCAATCTGGATATGGCCGTTCTGGCGTCCGTCCTCTTTATCGTCGCGGCGCTGACCGATTTCTTTGACGACTATTTTGGCGGAACAGAAATGGCGGTGCACCGTAAATTTGGCTGGTTTGATGATATTGCCGATATATTGCTCGTCATTGGGACGTTAGCGGCCATGCTTTATGTGACCCATAAAAACGGATTGCTGGCTTGGACTTTTGCCATACCCGCAGGGGTTATTATTGCGCGCGAAGTTTTAGTTGGTCTTGTCAAAGGCTATGAAATGACAAAAACAGGTTGGCCAGAAACAAAATTTGGGGACCTTAAAAATGGTCTTGTGATGCTCGGCACATGTTTATTGGTGGCTTCACCGTGGCTGACGACGTGGATAGACCGCGCGATTGCCGGACCTGATAATGCCATGGAGGTTTATGGATCGACATCACCTTATGTGTGGCTCATTGGCGAGGGGATTTTATGGTTCGCCGCTATCGTTTCAGTCATCACAGGTTTCAAATTGCTGACAATAAAAACAGTAGCCAATGATGCCTAGCGAAACAGGTCAAAGACATTCACTTTACTGGCTGCCTAATGCTTTAACAGTCTCAAGAATTCTATCTATCCCTCTGATTATTTGGGGTATTTTATCAATTGTTAATGGGTGGGGCGGGATATTATCTAAGGCCTGGATTTTGGGCGGGCTGTTCATTCTAGCGTGCTTAACTGATTTTTTAGATGGCTACTTTGCCCGTAAATGGGATTTGGTCTCCGGCTTTGGGCGCATGATAGACCCGATAGCTGATAAGCTTTTAGTCGCGGGGTGCCTCATTGCGTTTGCGATTATTTCAAATGGGCAATGGGTGTTCTTAGTGCCGGCCTTATTAATTATCGGGCGCGATATCCTGGTCTCAGGCGCGCGAGAACATGCTGCGCTTGAAGGCAAAGTGATGCCGCCGACTAATCTAGCCAAATGGAAAACGGCCTGTGAGATGTTGGCTCTGGCTGCCTTGATATTTTGGGTAATAGGAAAAGCCTATCTGCCGATTGACGATGCGGTTCAAACGGTAGCTGGCACGTCTAAAAATATTGGTCTTGTTCTTTTATGGATAGCCGCAGCGTTATCGGTCTATACGGGCTCGCTCTATCTTAGGGCTGCCCTTAAATAGAGATTTTACCGCGCACCAATTGATCATAATCGGAGGCTAGAGCATGGCAGACTTCGCCAGGCGTGTATTTAATGCCTTGGATTTCGCGCACGGGTGTCACTTCAGCCGCGGTTCCGACAACGAAACATTCGTCAAAATGATCGAGTTCCGCGGGATAGATATCACGTTTAAAGACTTTGTAACCGCGCTTCTCAGCCAGCTTTACCACCGAATCATGAGTGATGCCTTCCAGCAGGATATCATTGGTGGGCGTGTGTAGCTCATTGCCGCGTATCAAGAAAATATGCGCGCCAGTGCATTCGGCCACACGGCCCTTATAATCATACATAAGGGCATCATCATAGCCTTTGACTTGAGCTGCATCTTTGGACAGCGTACAGATCATATAAAGGCCCGCGCCTTTTGATTTACAAGGGATTGTATCAGGGGCTGGGCGTTTCCAGTCGGCGATACAAAGCCTAATGCCTTTCATTTTATCTTCGAAATAATTGCCCCAATGCCAACAGGCCACGCCAAGATGGATGCGGTTGTTCTTAGAGGCAACACCCATCATGTCAGACCCACGCCATGCAAAGGGCCGCATATAAGCATCGCCGAGGCCTGATTTGGCGAGTGTCTCTTTACAGGCCGCGTTGATTTGATCAGCTGTGTAAGGAATTTCATACCCCATGTAATTCGCAGATTTGATGAGGCGTTGTGTATGATCCTCTAGGCGGAAAACCTGCCCTTCATAGGCGCGATTACCTTCAAAAACAGCCGAGCCATAGTGAAGAGAGTGGGTTAAGACATGGACCTTGGATTCACGCCAATCGACAAACTCTCCGTCTATCCAAATTTGGCCATCTCGGTCATGGTAAGCTTTTTCAATCATTGTATTTGTCCGCTTGCGGTCATTTCTATTTCGCGGCATTGTTTACAGAGTAACTCGGAAGTCAATCAAAACTAAGACAAAGGAATGCAATAATTTGCCACGGGATTCAGAAAATTTAGATAGACGGGACATTCATTTATTGGTGGTTGATGATGATGACCGTATTCGTGATCTTTTAAAGCGCTATCTGGCAAAGTCAGGCTTTCGTGTTTCATGTGCGTCTCATGCCGAAAATGCACGGGCCAAAATGAAAGGTCTTGCCTTTGATATGATTATTCTGGACGTGATGATGCCTGGTGAAGACGGCTTCGAGCTAACTCGGTCTTTGCGCGAATATAATGATGTTCCTGTTATTCTTCTGACAGCGAAAGGAGAGGTTTCTGACCGCATTGAAGGGCTAAAGGCTGGGGCTGATGATTACCTAGTAAAGCCGTTTGAGCCAGAGGAATTAGTTTTACGCATTGAGGCTATTTTTAAACGACTAGGGACATCGGGGTTAAATCAGAATGTTAATTTCGGGCCTTTTGAATTTGATATTGAACGCCAAGTTTTGACAAAAAATCAAGACAGAGTGCGCTTAACGACGGGTGAAGAGGCTTTGTTGACATTACTTGCGCGACGCGCCGGAAACACTGTCAGCCGCCATGCGCTGTCGGATAAAATTGCAGCTAAATCAGAACGGGCTGTCGATGTTCAAATGACAAGGTTAAGACGGAAAATCGAAGATAATCCAGCAGAACCCGATTATTTGATTACTGTTCGAGGTCAAGGCTATCGTCTTTTAGGCGATGTAACCTAATGCCATTTAAGGCTTATTTGCCTAAAAGTCTTTTCGGGCGAGCCTTGCTCATTATCATGTTGCCTATTGTGATTATGCAAATGGCCGTGGCGTATTTTTTCTTTAATGCTCATTGGAACCAAGTGACGGCAAACTTATCCGATTCAGTTGCGGCTGATGTTTCCGTTGCGGTTCAGCTTTATAAACAAGATCCGACAGCTGAGCGCGCCATGCGGCTAGATATGATGCTACGCCCCAATATGGAATTATCCGTTGCATTAGAAGAAAATGATGAGTTACCGCTAGCAACAAGAGATGCGTTTTTTTCAAATTTAGATAAAACTTTGCGCCGTGCCTTGGCGAATAGTTTGAAAGATGATTTTTGGTTTGATACGACTCGGTACCCCAATCATATCGATATTCGTGTGGCCGTCGATGAAGGGGTATTGCGCTTTATTGCGGCGCGAGATCGGGTGTTTGCGCCTACGGGTTTCGTTTTTATATTTTGGCTGATTACAGCGACCGTATTATTATCGCTTGTCAGTATCGTTTTTATTCGTAATCAAGCCCGTCCAATTTCTGAATTAGCTGACGCAGCCGATGCCTTTGGTCGAGGGCAGGACATATCGTCTTATAAACCGTCAGGGGCTTCGGAGGTACGATTAGCGGGGCAATCCTTTTTAAAAATGCGCGGCCGTATTAAACGTCACATTGAACAAAGAACAACTATGCTTGCGGGGGTGTCTCACGATTTACGCACGCCCTTAACGCGGCTCAAACTTCATCACGCTATGCAAGAAAAAACAAAAGACAATGATGCGGCTCGGCAGGATTTACGAGACATGGAGTCTATGCTTGATGAGTATTTGGATTTTGCACGGGGCCTAACAGGTGAAGAGACTACAGTCATTAATGTTAACTCTTATATTCAAGCCATTGTTATTAAATCAAATTTTGAAAATATTAAAATCGTTTGCGATGATGAAATTACAGCTTTGGTTAGGGCCCAGTCTTTTGAAAGAGCGATAACAAATCTTCTGTCGAATGCTGTCAAATATGGCACCCATTGCCGAGTATCGGTCAATGAGGATAGTCAAAACACTTATTTTAAAATTGAAGATGATGGGCCAGGCATTCCTCTCGATCAGAGAGACGAGGCGATGAAAGTCTTTCAGCGTTTAGACACAGCAAGAAATCAAAACATTGAAGGGGTTGGTTTAGGCTTGTCAATTACGCGCGACATTACGCAGATGCATGGCGGAAGCCTAAGTTTAGATGAAAGCGATATGGGGGGCCTAAAGGCCGTTATTCGCTTACCAAGATAGGCCTCTAATTTTCGGCAAGTTCCTTTGCGCGCTTTAAGGCCGCTTGAACGGTTTCACGCATAAGTGATGGGAGCCCGTTAATATCCATAAGAACGTCTAAAGCCGCGGCCGTTGTTCCATTTGGGGATGTTACATTTTGACGAAGTTCCGTGGCTGATGTTTCTGTTTGGGCGAGTAAGCCCGCTGCCCCAATAACAGTTTGACGTGCAAATGCTGGCGCGAGTTCTGCTGGTAAGCCGATGTGTAAAGCCGCTGCTTCCAAAGCTTCAACCATGTGGAATATGTAGGCAGGCCCTGACCCTGAAACAGCCGTAACAACATCAATCAAATGCTCATTGGCTACATGATGAACGTCTCCCGTTGCGGATAAGAGAGCTTCAATCATTTTGATCTGATTGTCCTCCATTTTAGAGCCTTTGGTATAGGCCGTAATCCCTAGCCCTATTGAGGCGGGAGTGTTTGGCATGGCTCGTATGATTTTGCGTTCAGGAAAGGCGTCTTGCAAAGTCATAAGTGATGTGCCTGCGAGAATGGAGATAATCACAGCGTCTTTGGCTAAATGTTTTTCTATATCTGGGGCGAGAGTGCCGAAGGATTGAGGTTTAATGGCGAGTAGCACATAGTCCACAGTCTCCATATTTTTATTGGCTTTTTTGATATGTTTAGCGCCGGATGTAATCGCGGCCTTTGCTTCATCTCCTGGTTTGGGATCCAAGATGATAAGATTTTTTGCAGATACTGACCCAGAGGTTATCCAGCCAGATATAAGCGCGCCGCCCATTTTTCCGGCGCCAACAACAAGGTGAGTGGGCTTCGTCATGATTTTAAGGGTTAGCGGCCAAGTCAACGAGAGCTGACGTTAAAGCGTCTTCTGGAGACTTGCCGGCCCAAATGACATATTGGCTTGCGGGATAACCCCGCTCAGCCGCATCTAGCGCGAGGGCCAGCATATCCATAGCTTGTTCGGTTCGTAACGTTGCTCCGCCGCGTAAGGAGACTGAATTACGGTAAACAAGAGCTTGGTTTTTATCCCAATAGTCAAAATGTCCAGCAGCTAATCGTTCATTGATAAGAGACATTAACCGGCAAATATCATCAGACCGTCCACCCGGAGTCTTGCCTTCAAAAATCAGAAAGAGCTGAATTTGTTCTGTTCCGAGATTCCAGGCCACTGAAATATCATGATCGCACCATAGTCCGGGAACGGATAAATGAATTTCGTTTAAATCAACGCGCTCATAGTCGTAATTTTCAGCTGTGGCCAAGCGGGCAAAAATGTCGAGAGGGTTTTTGCGCATAGAGACAGACCCACTCAATGAGGGGTTGGGTCTTATACATCTATCATCTGCAAAACTCATGACGTGCGTCCACCAAGGTGAATCACTTATGTGATTCTTATTGAGTAAACGGTAGCTTTATTGGCTAATTTTACAAGATATAGTGATGTAGGCTTTGTTGATAACTAGATTTAGCTGTGTACGGCTATTTCCAACCTGCTTGAAGCTTCTTGAGGGCTTCTGGCCCGGGGTTAAGCTCACTATAGGGTATCTGGTTGAGGGGACGGGCTTCAAGATTGTTTTGCTTGGCCATGTCGTCTTGGCTTTCGTCCAAATAGAGAAGGCCCGTTAAAACTTGATCAGACTCTTTGCTCTGCATTATTTTAGAGAAGGCTTCGCCCCGATTAGTGGGGTCATAATCTGGATCCAGTTTTTTAAGAACAATATGTCCGCCGTCATGCAGCTCAACGGGCATGACTTCACCTTCATTATAGGCGGTTCTGATTTCTGCGCTCGGTGGGACGTAGTCCGCGTGAACCGCCTTATGGTAATATTTATAAGTATGGGCGTAGGACTTTGTTGATCCTTTGTGATCGTTAAAACTCACGCAAGGGGAGATGACATCAATAATCGCAAAGCCCTTATGCTTTAATCCAGCTTTGATAAGCGGGACGAGTTGTTGACGGTCTCCTGAAAAACTACGCGCAATAAATGTCGCGCCGGAGGCGAGGCCCATCAAGCACGGGTCGAGCGGGGGCTGTTCATTGACCGCGCCTTTTTTAGCGGTAGAACCGATATCGGCGGAGGCTGAAAACTGACCTTTAGTCAGGCCATAAACGCCGTTATTTTCGAGCATATACAGCATATTCGCATTACGGCGCATGGCATGTATCATTTGACCAATGCCAATAGACAGGCTGTCGCCATCGCCTGAAACGCCAATATAGGTTAGGGCCGCGTTGGACGCCATTGCGCCTGTTGCAAAAGAGGGCATACGGCCATGAACGGTGTTTGCGCCATGAGCTTCTTTGAGGAAGTAAGTTGTTGTTTTAGATGAGCATCCAATACCAGAGACTTTTACGGCCTTGTGGGGTTCGATGGCGAGCTCATAAAATGCGGTCGCCATGGCGGCGGTGACACTATCATGGCCACAGCCTGCGCAAAGCGTTGACATGACGCCGTCATAATCTTGACGCTTGAGACCAAGCGCATTTTTAGGCGAATTTTTGAGATCTATTTTAGGTTTGACGAAAGAACTCATGCTGACTTCCTCCTTTTAGACAGTTTGCCTATTTCTTCGGTTAAGGCGTCTCTGACGAAGCGGAAGCCAAGAGGCTGTCCTGCATAATAGGTGATTGAGCCCAGATTTTCACGCGGCACGCTTGTCTCTGTTAGAAGCATATTCATGAGCTGTGCATCGCGGTTTTGCTCTATGACGAAAACTTTGTCATGCTCCATGATGAAATCTTCAACAGATTGCGGGAATGGGAACGCCCTTATTCGCATGTAATCTAAATGGATACCGTCTTTAGACAGTTCTCCGCAGGCTTCTCGGACAGCGCAATCGCTACTACCAATAGCGATAACGCCATATTTGGTTTTGCTCTTGGCTTTGGTGATAATGGGCTGCGGGACATAATCCGCAGCGCTTTTATGTTTCGCGAGGAGGCGGTCAACCACTTCCTGATATTCTTCACTAATTTCTGTATATCTGCCATATTTATTATGGCCTGACCCGCGCAGAAAATAAGCGCCTTTGGGATTTGTTCCCGGCAATGTTTTATACGGGATGTGATCGCCATCAGTATCCAGATAGCGGAAATACTCATCCATCTTGTCGAGATCGTCAGAAGATAAGACTTTGCCGCGGTCCGGCTTATAATTTTCATCCCATGTTAGCTCATCCACCATCCAGTCATTCATTCCGATATCAAGATCGGAGAGGAAAAACACAGGTGTTTGGAAACGTTCCGCCAAATCAAAAGCATCAGCGGCCATTGTAAAACACTCGCCCGGATCAGCGGGATAGACAACAATGTGTTTTGTATCGCCATGACTGGCATAGGCTGTCAGATTGATGTCACATTGCTGGGTCCGTGTTGGCATGCCAGTCGAAGGGCCAACACGCTGAATATCAAAATAAACAAGGCCGACTTCGGAATAATAAGCAAAGCCGATAAATTCTCCCATTAAAGACAGACCTGCGCCTGAGGTTGGCGTGAAAGCCCGCGCGCCATTCCACGCCGCACCCATCGCCATACCAGCGGCCGCCAGTTCGTCCTCGGCTTGGATAATGCAATAAAGATTTTCGCCTGTTTCCGGATGCTTTCGAAGAAGCGCGCAGTGATGGGCAAAGCTGTCCATGAGTGATGTAGACGGCGTAATCGGATACCATGATCCAAATGTTGCGCCCGCATAAACAGCCCCAAGACCCGCCGCCGTGTTACCATCTATCATGATTTTGCCTTTGGTCTTATCCAAGGCTTTGACTTTGAAAGGTAGGGGGGGGTTGTAATTGGCCTTAACGTAATCATAGCCCAGCGCGACGGCTTCGCGGTTGGCAGGGATAAGTTTTGTCTTTTTGGCAAACATGCCGTCCACAAGACCGTGAATGACTTCAACGTCCAGATTCAGAAGCGCCGCACAAGCGCCAACATAGGCCATATTTTTCATCAAGATGCGCGAGCGCGCTACCTCGAAAGCATCATTACACATGCGTGATAAAGGCACGCCAATAACCGTAATATCAGAGCGGCTCATGAAATGAGGACGCGGCCATGTGCTATCATAAAGCAATACACCGCCAGGGCTAAGCTCTGCGAGGTCGCGCTCATAGCTCTCTGGGTTCATGGCCACCATAAGGTGGACATCGCCTAATCTGCCCGCATGGCCTTCTCCTGTGACACGGATTTCATACCATGTCGGCAAGCCTTGAATGTTAGAGGGGAATATATTTTTTCCGACAACGGGTACGCCCATTCGGAATATAGTCTTCATTAAAAGTTCATTGGCTGAGGCCGAACCTGTGCCGTTGACGGTGCCAATTTTTATAACAAAATCATTGACGCCAGCTGTGAGAGCTTCGCTCATTCTGCGGCCTCCACAAAATCTTGGTCTCCTGCGTGCGGAATTTTGACAATCCCCTCAGCCATATCCCATGCCGCCGTCGGGCAGCGCTCTGCACATAAGCCGCAATGCAGACAAATATTCTCATCTTTAATCATGACGCGTCCTGTTAAGGGCAGGTCGCCTGAGATATAAAGAGACTGACCTTCTGGCGCATCACCTGAAGGTAAAGCTGCGCGCAGGGCATCCTCGCTTTCGGCATTGGGCGTAATGGAGAGACACTCGACGGGGCATATATCAATACAAGCATCACATTCCGTACATTTTGGCGCGTCAAATACGGTGTGCACATCACAGTTTAAGCAGCGCTGTACCTCTGTCGCGATTTGTTCTGGCGAGAAGCCAAGCTCAACTTCAGTGTCAATTTTTTTAAATCTTTCAACAAGATCAATATGTTCCATCTTGCGGCGCTCAGACCCATCATAGGCATTAGAATAGCGCCATTCAAACATACCCATTTTGGTGGACTTAAGATCAATTTCATCGGGTTTGCGATTTGTAAGCTCGATGCCCCGACAGTGATTTTGAATGGAGATGGCAGCTTGGTGACCATGTTCGACGGCCCATATAATGTTGAGAGGACCAAAGGCGGAGTCGCCTCCGAAAAACACGCCTTTTTTCGTCGACTCGAATGTGACTTTATCGACGATAGGAACCTCCCATTTATCAAACTCTATGCCAGCATCCTTCTCAATCCATGGAAAGGCGTTTTCTTGGCCAATTGCTAATATGACATCTGTACAGGGGATGGTGACTTGGCCCGTTGAGCGCTGGTCTGTAATGCGGCCATTCTCATCAATGTCATATTCCATTAAATCAAAGACCATTCCAACTAATTTGCCTTTCTCAGCGACAAAGGCTTTGGGCGAATGATTGACGAGGATATCGACATTTTCTTCTTCAGCGTCTTCAAGTTCCCATTCGGACGCTTTGAAGAATGCGCGGGGTTTACGGGCCATAACTTTGACGGATTTTGCACCGAGGCGTAGGGATGTTCGGCAGCAATCCATGGCGGTGTTTCCAACACCAATAATCAAAACATTTTTCCCAATTTTATCGGTATGCTCAAAGGCAACGGATTCAAGCCAATCAATCCCGATGTGAATGCCCTCTTTGGCATCCCAGCGGCCAGGCAGGTCTAGGTTTTTACCTTTAGGCGCGCCTGTTCCCACAAAGACAGCGTCATAACCTTCTTCTAATAAAGAAGACATGCTTTCTACGGGGGTATTGAGTTTAAGCTCGACGCCCATATCGAGGATATATCCGAGTTCTTCCATCAGAACTTCTTCGGGTAGGCGGAAGGCTGGGATGTTAGAGCGCATCAAGCCACCAGGCTTAGAAAGCTTTTCAAAAATCGTACATTCATAGCCAAGAGGCGCTAAATCATTGGCAACAGTAAATGAGGCTGGGCCAGCGCCAATTAAAGCAATGCGTTTGCCATTGGTTTTTTTTGGTTTCTTAGGCAGGCGGTCAGAGATATCACCTCTATGGTCGGCGGCCACGCGTTTGAGGCGGCAAATCGCAACAGCCTTTTCTTCTACGCGGGTACGTCGGCAGGCAGGTTCGCAAGGGCGGTCACAGACGCGGCCCAATATGCCAGGAAATACGTTTGAGGCGCGATTGAGCAAATAAGCTTCGCTATATTCGCCATTGGCGATGTGTCGTATGTAGGACGGCACCGGAGTATGGGCTGGACAGGCCCATTGACAGTCGACAACCTTATGAAAGTAATCGGGATTGCTGACATCCGTTGGTTTCATCTGACCCATTAAATTCCCCATATATTAGCGCATTATGGATTAGTCAGGGATTACGCAATAAACAAGCACAATTAGGCGTAAAACTGGTATTTTTACCTATTAATTCTGTCGGGCATAGAGCTGAATGGTTTGGTGTCCTTCTCGAGCGCTAATGTCACCGCTGTCATAATATATATTTCCGCGCGTATCAGTAATTTCCAGCTTAAGAATCGGGGCTGGAATGAAAGGATCAAAATTTGTACTGGCGGCGGCTAATGAGAAAGGTATGCGATTGCCCTGGCCTACAATAATGGTTTGTTGGGACAGAACGCGGTTTTCACCAAAAGCGCCGACGGATTTGCTTAAAGTTGCTTTTAGGCGCGCCCCAGTTGGAATGCCATTATTAGGATCATAAACAGCCTCTCCTTGTATGATTGTTTGAGCCATTAAAGCTGGGTCAAGTTGACGACCAGCGTCAGTATTTATGCCCTGAGTAATAGCATCTAGTGTTAATTTATAATCCGAATCTGGCCCGTTATAAGGAATAGGCGTTCTTAGAACATGGGTTTTACGTCCAGCCCAATCTGTAATCCACGCTTTTAGGGATAAAGGCGTATTTTTCTGATCTTCAGTTAGGCCTCTGTCGAGCGTGAATTGATAAGGCGGGTAGTCACGGTCTAAAAATATAGTTTTTTCGGCGGCAATCGTAATGGATGTCCCCCCAACCAAGCCTGTTTCCAATAATTGGATCGTCAGAGTGCCGCCATTGGGTATGTGACGTTTGTCTCTGATAGAGACCTCTCCGTTGATTATTTCGAGCCCCGATATTGCGGGAATAGGTGTGTTTGTGAATGATTTGTCGGTTGCGATTAAGGTGAGTTCAGAGTGGTCGGTTCCGCGGTAGAGGGCTTCTCGCTCATTAATCATGACTCGATTGTTATTTTCATCGCGAATTTCTGCCGTAATTCTTGCAAATGTCAGGGTCTCGGTAACAGTCTCAGGCACTGCAATGATGAGCTGTAGCGGAGACTCTAACCCATTCATAAGTAATCTATTTTGTCCGAGAAGTTGGGTTTTCGTCGTTTTTCCAGAAGGATCCTTGGGTGTATGAGCCGATAAAATGATCATGTGATTATCTAGGCTATCTGGAACATCGAAACGTATTGTGACGGGTATCGTTTCAATGGCTGCGCCGCCATATATTGGCGTTTGGCTGGGCGTGCCTTGCTTTATGATTTCTTCTAGGATCTCTCCAAGGTCTTCATATTGCGCATAGCAGGGCAGGCTTATAGCGGACGTAAAAATCAATACGATAATTAGGCTTAAAAATTTCACACAGCCCTCCCTTTAACAGTCTGAGCATAAAGGGGTGAAATTTGTTCAAATCGTGGCAAAGTTAAACGACTTGAGCTTCTATTGGCTTCCATTGCGGAAATTTTTCCATAATGGCCTGAAATAGATCTGATTGAACATGAAGAGTAAGCCATTGCCGAAGTTTGGGGTAGGGCGCAGTCTTCCACCAGTCCAAATCTGTATTGGCAAATTGCCGGATGAAGGGGAATATCGCGATATCGGCGTAGCTTTGTTTATTGCCTAAAAGGTAGCTATGGTTTTCAAGCCGTTCTTCTAAGGCTTGCAAATGTTCTTCTGCGCTGTCTCGATGTGATAGATCGACGTCACCTCTGGCGGCATCATCCTTATAGCGGCTTGCGTATTTATAGCGGTCCAAATGATGCTTAAAGGGGCCATCATTCGCATCTATAAGGTTTTTTGCGTCATCAATATTGCAGTCAAACCAATCATGAGGGTCGTTTTTCTCGAGCGCAAAGTGCATCAGCTCTAGGCTTTCTTCGATGACGTCTCCGTTGCTTTGAATAAACACTGGAACTGTTCCTTTGGGGGATACCTCAAGCATATGATCGGGTTTGTCGCGCAAAACGACCTCGCGGTGCTCATAATTTATTTGGCTTGCATAAAGCGCCATACGCCCGCGCATCGCATAAGGGCATCGCCGAAATGAATATAATATAGCATTTGTCATAATTAGAGTTATGTTTGTTTAGCTTGAATCAAAGGTAAAACATGCAGCCGAAAATGCCTAGACTATTTTTAGTTGATGCGATGCGGGTTTTCGCAATTGTCATGATGATTGCGTTTCATTTTTGCTATGATTTACGGTATTTTGGCTGGACAACATGGGACGTGCCTGAGGGGAATGGATGGCGTCATTGGCGCTATGTCATCTTATCGCTTTTTATCTTCACGATGGGGGCTTCTATGGGGCTCGCGACGGCCAATGGTCGAAATTACAAGAGTTTTTATAAACGCTTGGGACAAATCGCAGCTTGTGCCGCCCTTATCACGATAATGTCTCTGGTCATGTTCTCTCAAAGTTGGATTTATTTTGGGATATTACATTTTATGGTCTTAGGGAGCTGCGTTGTTTTCCTGTTGGCGAATATGAATTGGAAGATAACAACGCTACTCGGCGTAGCGATATTAGCTGGGTTTTTCATTGGATGGCTTCCCCGGCGTTGGCCGTTTGATTATATACCCACTCTGCCAAGTTATACGGAAGACTTTGTTCCTTTATTTCCATGGCTAGGCGTCGCCTGTTTGGGATTAGCCTTTAGTCAGTGGTTGAGGCAGTCGAAGCCAGTGTTAGAAAGGCTTTCTTTGATACGCCGTGATGATGGTTTGGGGCAGGCCATTAATTATTCCGGTAAGCGCAGTTTGTGGATTTATATGATCCATCAACCGATATTATTTGCGATATTAATAGCTGTTGGATGGCTTGTTAAATAGGCTTGCGGCCTAAGTGAACTTCGCCGCGTGTTTTGGCTAGTTCAATCTGTTTTTGGCGTTGGGCAAAGCGGTCACGCTGGGCATTACTCATTTTGTCATGACATCTTGGGCATGAAACGCCCTTAACATAAAGCGGGGAGGTTTTTTCTTCATCTGTGATAGGGTAGCGACACGCATAACATTGATCGTAATCACTTTGCTCTAGCCCATGTTTGACAGCAACACGTTGATCAAAGACGAAACAATCGCCCTCCCAGAGGCTTTCGTCTTGGGGCTGTGTTTCAAGATATTTCAAAATCCCGCCTTTAAGGTGATACACATCATCAAATCCATTTAACTTCATGAAAGAACTTGCTTTTTCACAGCGAATTCCGCCTGTGCAAAACATGGCGACTTTAGGTTTTTTGAGTTGGTCCCGATTGTCCTCTACCCATTGAGGGAACTCTCGGAATGTCTGAGTGTCAGGATTTAATGCGCCTTTAAATGTGCCAATTTCTACTTCATAATCATTGCGCGTATCAATCAGAACAACATCTGGATCGCTAATGAGATCGTTCCAGTCCTTCGGGTCAACATAGGTTCCAACAACATTATTAGGGTCAATGCCGTCGACGCCCATCGTTACGATTTCGCGCTTTAGACGGGTTTTCATCCGGTAAAATGGCATTTTATCAGCGCGGGACTCTTTATGTTCTAGGGCTGAAAGTCTGGGGTCTGCTTTTAGAAATTTAAGCAGCTGATGAATAGCTTCATCTGTGCCTGCTATCGTGCCATTTATACCTTCATAGGCTAATAGGAGTGTGCCTTTAATGCTTAACATTTCACACATATCCTGTAAGGGGGCTTTGAGCTGCTCATAGTCCGACAGGCGCGTAAAATGATATAAAGCTGTGACGCAGTAAGACATGTTGCGCCCCTTTAAGTCCCGTATGCTATGGGGTCAATAACTGAGCCGTTTTTTGCGGGTCGATTTGTGGTGTGATCAATCTTTGGTAAGGTTCAAAATTCTCGATAAAATTAATCATGTTATCAGGTAAGTTCTGTTTTCTCAGGAGTGTTCCCATGGCGTCGGAAATAATTTCGGGGTCGTTACATGTAGACGCTAATGTTTTCAAGGCTTTCATCCCTGCTCCACTCGTCAATTCTTTTTCAAGTCCTTTAAACGAATTTTGTAAGGCGAGGAGTTGAAAAAAGTTAGGCGTTTTTCCTTTAGACCAGCTCTCTGCGGCTTTGGTTAAGGCCTTGATTGAACTGCCGGCTTTGCTTTCAATACTGTTGAGCGCTTTGCCCGAACGTGCACTAATCCATTGAGATGTACAAACTTCTGCTGGATCTGGCGCTGTAGCGCAGGCGGACATTGTGACAGTCGCGAGAGTTAATAATGATATTCGGATAAAATTTGTCATGAATCGCTATAACCTGCAGGCAAAAGGCATTCAAACTCTAATAACACTGCTAAATCAGTGATAATCATAAATTTATATGCAAACAGTTGCATATGGTTGGCTGAGAAGGCATATCTCAAAGAAAACAATACTATTGGGTGAGCAATGAGAAATCCATTTGATACGGAAGAACGCGTTGCTTTTCGCGAGACTATCCGAAATTTTGTAGAAAATGAGATTAGTCCACATGCCCATAAATGGGATGAAGCGGGAAGCGTTCCTTGGGAACTGCATGAAAAATTAGGTGCCCTTGGGTTTTTCGGTTTTGGTATTGATGAGGAGTATGGCGGACTTGGATTTGATTGTCCTTTCATGCGGGCCATAGCCGCAGAGGAAATGGCGAAATGCGGTTATGGGGGTATCGGTGCTGCTGTAGGCGGGCGTGGTATTTCACTTGACCCAATACAGCGTTTGGCAGCGCCTGAAATTCGTGACCGCGTCCTTAAAGACATTGTGCTTGGCAAGAAAGGCTCCAGTCTTGGGATTACAGAACCCGGCGGCGGCTCTGATGTCGCGCGGCTAAAAACAACGGCTAAGCGCGATGGAAATCACTTTGTCCTTAATGGTTCTAAGACATTCATTACTGGTGGTATGGAATCGGATTACTTTGTTATTGGGGCACGGACAGGCCAAGAAGGTTTGACAGGAATTTCACTCTTCTTTGTGGAGAAAGATTCGCCTGGGTTTTCGAGAACACCACTAACTAAGAAAATGGGATGGTGGGCCTCTAATCAAGCCACGCTTTATTTTGATGATTGCCGTGTTCCCGCGACGAACCTTATGGGGCAAGAAGATTACGGTTTCATAGCCATTATGAATAATTTCAATAATGAGCGCTTGAGTCTGATTGCGGGTTGCCTCGGCATGATGAAGGCGGCACTGGAAGACTCTATTAGCTGGGCAAAAGAACGAGAAACCTTTGGTAAGCCTTTGATAAAACATCAAGTTATTCGACATAAAATTGCAGATATGTCGGCCAAAGTTGATGCTGTCGAAAGTTATATGAATATGATTTGCTGGAATATGGAGCAAGGTGCTACTCCTGTAGCAGAACTTTCGAAAGCTAAATTCTTTAGTACAAAAGCGTTAGAGTTTGTTGCATCTGAAGCTATGCAAATCATGGGTGGTGCGGGCTATCTGCGCGGCAACCGCATTGAATGCATATACCGGGAAGTCAAGGTGATGGCGATAGGCGGTGGATCAGAAGAAATTATGCGTGACCTCGCGGTTCGCCAAATGGGTTTATAGGAGATTTAGATGGCAATATATGCACGGGATTGGATTGAATATCATAGTAAAACGACGCCCGATAAGTTAGCTATGGTTGATCTCATGAGCGAGCGGCATTTTACCTATGCTGATCTTCATGAACGCACTGGCCGTGTCGCTGGATTTCTAAAATCTAAAGGCATCCAGAAAGGTGACCGCGTCGCCTTCTTGTGTTTGAATACATCAGATGTCATGGAGCTAGTCTTTGGATGTTGGCGCATTGGCGCAATTTGTCTTGCGCTAAATTTCCGTCTTACGCCCCCTGAACTCGCATTCATCCTAAATGATTCTGAAACCTCTATGGTGCTTGTTGATAAGCCTTTCGAACCCGTCGGCGAGGCGACGAAAGCCCTGACGAATGTGGAGCACTGGGTCGATACGGATGGTCTTGGTGGTGATAGCGGTTATGAACGAGGATTAGCTGCGGCCACACCGATATATAGCTATGAGCCGCAAGATATCGAAGATCAGTGCTTGTTGATGTACTCGTCTGGAACAACTGGCATGCCTAAGGGGGTTATTATCACCCATGCCATGCTTGAGTTTACAACAGCTTCGACAGCCCGGCTGCCAGATAGTGGTCCTCATCAAGTTTCACTCAATAATATGCCTTTATTCCATATTGGGGGGCTGAATGTAACGGCTCTGCCGAGTATTTCGGTGGGGGGAACAGCTGTGATTATGCGTCTGTTTGATCCGGATGCGACTTTGAAGGCCATTGATAATGCTGAATTGGGGATCAATCTTATATTTATGGTGCCTGCGGCCTATAACGCCATGAAAGCGCATCCTGATGTCGAGAAAACGGATTTTTCTCGTATTGTGACCGCGCTGTGTGGGGCTGAGACAGTCCCTGTATCATTAGTGGAGTGGTGGCTTGAAAAAGGGGTTGTCATCCAAGAAGGCTACGGCATGACGGAGACTGCGGCTGGCGGGACTATGCTGCGCAAAGAGGATATTCCGCATATGATCGGCTCTGCAGGACGGGCCTTAATGCATTCCACTGTCCGTATTGTTGATGATGCTGGAAATGTTTGTGCGCCGAATGTGCCGGGAGAAATTCAGTTTAAGGGGGCCGCGATTACGCCAGGCTATTGGAAAAACCCTGAAGCGAACAAGAAATCATTTGTCGATGGATGGTTCAAGTCAGGCGATATTGGCCGCATGAATGAGAATGGCTATGTCTATATAGAAGATCGTGTCAAAGATATGTACATTTCGGGAGGTGAAAATGTTTATCCCGCCGAAATTGAAAATATCCTCTATCAAATGCCGCAAATTGTCGAAGTTGCTGTTATTGGCGTTACCGATGAAAAGTTCGGAGAGACAGGATGTGTTTGCGCCGTGGTCAAGAAAGGGGAGAGCCTAAGCCTTGATGATGTTTTAAGTCATGTTGATGGGAAGCTTGCGACCTTCAAAAAACCAAAATATTTGCATCACTTAAACGAGCTACCGCGCGGCGGAACAGGCAAGGTGCTTAAATTTGAACTGCGTAAGTCGGTCCCTCCGCTCATAGGTTTATAATTCGAGGCTTTCTAATATAGTCACTAGCTCTGCCATATCTGAGGGGAAGGGTTGTTCAAATTGCATCATCTCTTTGGTGCTGGGGTGAATAAACCCTAGGCTGGCTGCATGAAGCGCTTGGCGTTTGAATGCCTTGAGGGCCGCCGCAACGGCTTGCTCATTTGGATTTTTTGAGGTGAGGAAAGCTCGCTGTTTTCCGTAGAGAGGATCGCCTAATAATGGACAGCCAATATGGGCAAGGTGAACCCGAATTTGGTGCGTGCGTCCAGTTTCTAATTTGCATTCAATCCAGCTGACTTGAGGTGTGCCGAGGGCCGCGCCAATTTGTTGCCCGAAGCCTTTGATATATTTGTAATTTGTTACGGCATGGCGACCATGGTCAGAGGCGTTTATATCGCCCATAGTTCCGCGAACAACAGCGTGTTTTTTACGATCATTTGGGCTTCTTGCGAGTCTTGAGATGATTTGTCCTTCGCGGGGTTTAGGCGCGCTACGGGCGAGGCAAATATAGCGGCGCTCTACTGTGTGTTTTGCAAATTGCTTTGATAAAAATTGATGAGCGTTATCAGTCTTAGCAACCACCAAAAGTCCTGAGGTGTCTTTATCAATACGGTGCACGATACCTGGGCGCATAACGCCGCCAATACCCGATAAGCTATCGGCGCAGTGAAATAGCAATGCATTGACCAATGTGGCTGACCGAGAGCCGGGGGCTGGATGTACAGTCATGCCCGCAGCTTTATTGACGACAATCAAGTCATTGTCTTCATGGATGATATCAAGAGGAATATCCTCCGGCATGGGCGTATCATCTACGGGCGGGGGAACCAGCAAGGCATATTCAACGCCGTCTTTCACTTTGCGGGTCGGGGAGGTGATAATGTGCCCATCCGCTCTGACCTGTCCGCTTTCGATGAGGCTGCGCAGGCGGGTGCGTGACAACTCGGTCCATCCGGCCAGCCATTTATCAAGCCGAATGCCAACATCCTCTAAAGTCGCGGTTTGGACTTGCCAATCACCGGATGTTTGCTCTTCCGTCATGTTCAAGCCTCTAGTCAGAATCTCGCTAAATGCCAAGACATAACGGCCTGCTATGCTTCTATTATAACCTGATTTAATATATGTGGCTGAAAAGTCACATCTGACATAATTACCATGAATTTTGTTTATGAGCCTTGATATGCAACTAATTGCACTGTAGCAAAATAAACAATTAACACTCATTCAAGAGTGAATAGCGCCCAACATAAAAACCCTAGGGGAAAACATGCTCAAAAAATCACTATTACTCGGCTCAACACTTGTATTGTCCGCCGCCATCGCTACGCCCGCCGTTGCTCAGGTAGATGACGAAATTATCGTTACTGCAACCAAGCGCGAGCAAACACTTCAAGAAGTTCCTATCGCGGTTTCGGTAACAAGTGGACTTACAATCGAGCAAGCCACTATTCTTGACATTGCCGACTTGCAAACAGTTGTGCCATCATTGCGTGTTACCCAGCTTCAGAATGCGGGCGCAACGAATTTCATTATTCGTGGTTTTGGTAATGGGGCGAATAATGCAGGTATTGAGCCTTCAGTTGGTGTATTTATTGATGGTGTTTATCGGTCACGATCTGGGGCACAAATCGGCGATTTACCTCGGCTGAACCGTTCAGAAGTTCTTCGCGGCCCTCAGTCTACTTTGTTTGGTAAAAACGCGTCTGTTGGTGTTATTAGCCTTGTGACTGAAAAGCCAAGTTTTGAACCTACGGGTGAAATAGAACTGACTTACGGTAACTTTAATCAAGCCCGAATTAAAGGCTATTATAGTCAAGGTGTTGGTGATGATTTTGCTTATGCAATATCCGGGGGCTATAACTCACGTGATGGTTTCTCTGAGAGCCTACAGGATGGTGTGCCTGACTTAAATGATCGTAATCGTTTTAACATCAGATTCGACTCGATTTACCAAGCCAATGACACGACTGAATTTAGATTTATTGGTGATTATAGCGAAATTGACGAGGTTTGTTGTGTGGCGCAGTTTACAGATGCGTTTACGGCAGCAGCTCCCGTTGTTAATGGCGTTCCAGTTGGTGCCGGTTTAAATGGAGCTGCTCTTTTAGGCGCTTTACAAAATCCTAGTTTTGTTGGGCTAACACTGTCGCAACCCTTATCATTTAATGACCCTAATGATCCTTTTGCTTTCACAAATAATGTCAATAGCGCTCCTGTAAATGAAATTAAGGACTTTGGGTTCTCAGGGCAAGTTGATACGGTGCTTGCAGGGATTGATACAACGGCAATACTGTCTTATCGCGAAAACGAAAATTTCGCCAATATTGATGCAGATTTTGCAAATATTGATTTTCTTGGAACATCCATTACGTCATCCGATATTGCGACATTTACCGCGGAACTTCGATTTAATGGATCCTCATTTGATGATCGTGTGAATTGGACATTAGGTGGGTTTTACTTTGATGAAGATATCGTCATTCAAGATGGCCTGCGATTTGGTCCTGATACCCGTCCTGCTCTTGAGTTCTTAGGTGCAGCGGGTGCGGGAATAACTATTCCAGAAATACAAGCTAGTTTCGCAGGTTTGGAAGCTGTGAACGGATTTGCGCCGGGAACGTTTTTTGAGGCTGACCTTGCGACAGATGAAACTGGTAATCTCACGAACCAATCCTTCAACTTATTTGGTAATTTTGATTTTGAAGTTACTGACAAATTTACTCTCACAGTTGGCGCGGCTTACACCCGTGATGAAAAAGATTTTGATATTTTTCAGACGAGTAATAACGAATTCTCTTTTCTTGATTTGACCGAATTCTCAACTGTCGGACCATTATTAATCGGGGGGGGAATTCAAGCGACGCTTCCGGGGGCTATTCAAGGCACCTTAGCGCAACAATTTCCTGGGTTTACGACCTTAGTAGGTTCACCAGTTCCATTAGATTTTACGCCGGCTAACGTAGCGGCAATCACGGCTACGCCTCAAGGGGCAGCTGCATTTGCGGCTTTCCAGCAGCAAGTCATTGACGGAACAACAGCTGCTGTCACACAAGGTGTTACAGCTGCAGTTGCAGGGTCGGATTTAACTAATCCGGCTAATAATCCTTTTATAGGATTTCAAGCGTTGCAACTTGTCCCACAGACAGCGAATTTGCCCAATGGATTTGAAGATACAAATGTTGTCGATGATGATATCAGTTTCACAGTCCGCGGAGCTTATGATGTTTCAGATAATATTAATGTCTATGCGAGTTATTCAACCGGATTTAAGGCATCCTCTGTCAATTTAAGCCGAAATTCTGGCCCGCTTTTATCGAACTTCCTAGATGAAAATGGACGACCTATCGCAGCTGGCTTTGCGGTTTTACCTGAAAACTTTAGTGTTCGGCTGCAACCGACCGCGGCATTCCCTGCAGGACAATTAATAGATAATGACACGTTGGATTCTGATATTCCTGCTGACGGTGTTGCTAATATCATTACGGCTAGGAACTTTGGATCTAGATTTGCAGCTCCAGAAGAAACGACTAATATTGAAATTGGAGCTAAAGCCAGCTTTGAGAATTTTGCTATCAATCTCGCTTTATTCGACCTGACTGTTGAAGGTTTCCAGTCTAACGTCTTTATTGGTTCTGGTTTCGTCTTGGCAAATGCGGGTGAGCAATCTGCACGCGGCGTTGAATGGGATGCCACATGGACACCAATTGAGCCATTAACATTGACTTTTGCGGGAACTTATCTCGACGCGAATTTTGATGACTTCCAAGGATCACCAGACCTTTTTGGAGCGCCTAATGATGTGACTGGCCAGCAACCTGCGGGTGTTCCGCCTCTCAGTCTTGCTGGATCAGCAACTTGGAATCATACTTTCCAAAATGGTTGGTCTGGTTTCTTACGCGGGGATGTGGCTTATGAAAGTAACACACCTATCCTTGATGTTTTTGAGTCTATTGATGCAGGAGCAGGAACTGTTTCCGCAGCTGGCGGTACTGTTCCAATTTCATCGCTAACAGGATTTGCAAATATTGACCGTACGCAATTACTCGTTAATGGCGGTGTTGGTCTTGACTTCGATAATGGGTTTGCTTTGCAGGGCTTTGTCCGTAATCTGACGAATGATCAATTCTTACAAAGTTCATTCCCTATTCCAGGTTTAACGGGTCTGTTCGCAGGCTATCCAAATGCACCGCGTACATATGGTGTAACAGGACGTTATAGCTTCTAAGTTAGACCTAATTTTTAAAATAGATTAGCCGTCCTCTTTTGAGGGCGGCTTTCTTATATGAGCTTTAGCCGTTTAAAGCGGCATCACAGAGCAGGAAAGCCCGACCCGCATCACTTTCAAGACGAGTACGGATGGCTTCTCTATCGCTCTCTATAGCATTTATACGGGCGTTGAACTGCGCGACATAGGCGCGGGCATCACTTTTAAGCGCGGCGTTCTCTTCCATTGACCTATGAAGATGTCTGATGGGGCCTCCAATCCGTTTAGACACGGTTTGGCTCATGGCATTTGATCCTTTAGAGCGCCGCATATTGGTCGCTTCGATAATGCATCCGTCATCGATGATCGCGGCTGGGGATAGTCCTAGGGCGCTAAGAGAGGCTATCATACGTTCATTCGATATATTGCGCTGAATAGGTTTGTCGATTTGAGACGCCATAGGCGGGGTATCAGGTTTCTCTAATCCCCCAAGCATATCTCGCCACTTCCAACCGCCACGGCTTTTCTTTTGAGGTGCCGCTGGTTGCAAAGGTTCTATGATATCTTGCTTTGGAATAACGTCATCTGTCAAAGCCTGCATTGCTGTTGGCTCAGGTGAAGCTTCAATACTATTTTCAGTATCGATTTCCAAATTGAGTTTCTCATCCGAAAAACTAAGAGGTTCTTTTAGAAGTGACGACCGCAGACTAGGAATTTCAGGGTCTTCCGCGTTGTCGGGAGTGTCTGGCTTCACAATTTTGGGGCTATTTTCTTTGACAGGGCGAAGCTTGATCCGTCCTCTTGCTCTCTTTTTGGTTTGCTTGGGCTCGTTTAATGATAGCTTATCTTGTGGTTCACTCGCAGTTGATAAGCGGCTTTGCATCGCCAGCATATCATCTTCAATTCGTGAGATTTCACGTCGTGTTTGAACAAGACTATCCTGAACACGCCTGGCGGCTTGGTCGCTGATGGTCTCAGCCTTCTCACTGGAAAACTTGACCATGTCTTCCATTTCGGAAAAACGCTGTTTGACGGCTGTATCGGTTAACCGCGTCGCAGTTGCTAAAGCTTCAACCGTATGACGACCAGCTTCAGAGGCATCAGTTAAACTCTCTGCGCTGACTTTTGCGGCGAGGGACATATCACGCATTTTAGCGAGTCGTTCATCTAAAGAGATGCTCAGATTTTGTTGTTCATCGCGTAATTGAGCAATCATCCCTGTGAGATCCTGCGCATGTTTACGGTACACTTCATCAAGCTCAGCCGATCGCGCCCGTATCATGTCAGCGAGGCCTTCAATTTCTTCGTGGCTTTTGGTTAAAGCTGTCGCTGCATCGAGTGAGTTTCCTTTAACAACTTCAGAAGCGGCATTGATACGTTCAGCAGCGCCTTCAACACTAACGCGGGCTTCTTGAATTTTTTGCTCTGCGATATGAGTGGACCCATCCAATTTAGTTGTATGTTCCGTCAAGCTTGAAGACAGCATAGCCATCCGATGATCAAATGTCCCCGCAATGCTTTCCAGAGCGAGGCGCTGAGTTGATAATCGTGACGCGATTTCATCTGTCGTTTGGGATGTATTTCCTGTTGCGATTTCAAGGCTTTGAACTCGCTCTTTTAAAACGTCTTCTAAAGTACTCATGCGCGCTAAAGCTTGATCTATTCTCGAATCGACACTGTCGACTTCAGTTTTGATTGCGCTCGCCATGAGGCTCGTTTTTGCGACAACACTGTCATCTGGCTGTGTGAGTTGGTATGCGGCTCTCGTCAATTTATGGGACTGCGCCGATAACTTAGAGAGTCGTTTGAGAGTATAGAATAATATGATGAGTAAAATGGCTGGAAGTAAAACCGCCATGACTAAACCAAAAATTTGAATGGGGCTTAAATCAGTCCATTTTTGGCGAAGTTCAAAGAACCCGTAAAAATAAGAAAATGACGCCGCTATCCAAATGGTTGCACATAAAATTCCGACCCAATTCGTCCATGTGTATGTTGGCGCGTTATCAAAGCTAGAAGTGGGAAACTCCTGAGGTGTTGGGACAATGTCCTCAACTGGAGTTTCATTGTTTTCAGAAACGATTTCTATTTCATCTGATATAGGTTCACTTATCAGAACGGTTTCTTGTATAGGCTCTTTTAAAGGGTCAGGGGGATCTATTGGTTCGATAGGTTTAATAATGGAATCGTCAGTTTGAGGTTGGGGATCATCAATTTTATCCCGCGTTATAAAGCTAGGGACGGGATCGTCGTCAATATTCACCTCTTCAATAGATGAGAAAAGGGGAGGCTTCTTTTCGAGGTTTTTCGGCTTTGCTTTGATCGCGTCTAAGATATCCGCTTCATCAGGCTCTATGCTTGTTATTTTTTTAAATATATCTGACACTAAGGACCTTAATTTAGATTTTTGTGAAATTAACCGAATATAAGCCGTTTTCCCTTACCATGCGAAAGAATAAGGGAAAAGTCGCGAAGACGACGAATCCTGCATTAGGTGAATAAAATACAGGTGGGCTGACTATGAATACCGTCGCATATGCGCGTGCACGCGCGAAAAACGTAGAATCACTATCCAGAAAAGAACGCGAATATCTTGTTATGGGTATAATGCAGCCTGGCGGGAAATTGCCATTGTTTGATGATTTTGGGCAAGAAATTCATATTTCAACAATTAAATCATGCATGAAAAAGGGGCTTGCAGAGCGTTGGTTTGCCAACCCTTTAAAACCTGATTGGCTCGTTTGCCGCCTTACTGAAAAGGGACGCCAAGCTGTTCGCTAAAATCATGAGAGTGGTTTTCGTGTGCGCCACATAATCAAGGCGATTAATCCTAATGAAGCCATGGCAATAAATACATCTATTTTGGGGTTGCTTGTCGCCATGAATAGGGATGGGGTCGGAATGACTGATCCTTCATAATTGACGAAAATACCGGCGAAAGTGTTGTTGGCGGCATGAAAACCAATGGCTGATTCAAGACCATCATCCATCCAAACCATCAGGCAGGCAATAAATCCAAACAGGAAGTAGCTGCTCATCGTTAAAATATGCAGACCACTTTCCTTTCCAGCTAAGGCTTCTGGATTTGCCAAATGCATGGCCATGAACATTAAACTTGTAATCGTGAACACAGCCCACTTATTTTTAATCAAATGGTGAAAGCCTTGATTTAAGTAGCCCCGAAATATGATCTCTTCCGTGCCAGACTGCAGAGGTAAAAAAAGCAAACAAACCAATGAGTAAGAGATAAATCTTTCAGCGCCAAAATTCGACCTTACGGGGCTGATGCCTGTAAAGTGCAAGATGGCTGTAAAGCTTCCTAGAACAATCCATGTGACGAAAAAAGCTTGTAGTCCTCTTGACCACCGAATGTTTGAAGCCGCTGTGTGCAGGCTTTTGATCGTCCTATTATGTAGAAATTTTTGACCTAAATAAGGAGCTATTAATGAAGCTGGGAAGCTCAACAGGATTAGCATAAATATAAGCGGGCTAGCCGATACAATTTTTGGATTAAGTTCAGAGAGCTCAGGCGTGGACATTAAAGGGACAACTTTGGCCAGACTGCCAAGAGATATAACAACCATTATACCGCACAATACACCAAATATTTTTTGCGCCGTTTTTTTCGTCACTCGATTAATGACCCAGAAGAGAAGTCCTAATAGAGTGCTTAGGATGAATGACCCTCCAAAAATGGCTAAGTTGGTGCTATTCTCACCAGTCAAAGCGGCAAGGCTCACTTCGTTCATTTGTTTTGAAAGTTCTGAATCTGCTGCGCTTAATAATGGGCCAACTGGCCACGTTACTAAGACTTGAGCGCCTAGCCACCCCAGGACCGTAAACCAAAAAACAATACCCCAAACCCACCACCGTGAATCACCCTGTAGAGTTTGATTTAAATAGGCGTCTTTTTGTTGCTGCATTGATCTCTCCTGATTCCAATAGTGGAATTATGCAGCGCAAAATATGAAACGACCATTAAAAAACCGCGCCAGTGGCTACACATGACGCGGTTTTAAATTTTATCGGGATTATTCTACCAGCGAGACGTTAATAGTCTTTCTGAGCCTTGAATAATATATGTTCCATCCCAAGGGTTAGAGCATTGTTTAACGCTTATCAGGGCTGGGCGTCCATAATGTCTACCATCTAGCGTAACGCGGTTACATATAGTTCTGGTTTGGTAGGCGCCAAAAGATCCATATCTTGATCGATATAGGCTAAAAGGACTTTGTGACCAACGATATCGACTATAACCTGGTGAACCAAAACTAAAGCTGATGCCTAGATTACTACGATAAGGCGTAAAAAAGCCACGATTACTACCCAATAGGGATGACGTTCTCAATCGAGATGTCCCGAATGTAGATCTGCCCAGTAATGAGGAGCTACCAAGTAAAGACCTAGTGGTTACTCGATTTCCTAATCTATTGCGTTGATTGAAATTATTGCGTCGTAACGTGTTACGATTTGTACGAATTGAATTCCGATTTCGGAAGCTGCGATTATTATCAGCCAGCTTTACAGCGGTTTTCAACTGTTTTGCCTTTACTGTTTTGACTTTGGCCGAAATGGGTTTTTCGGTGGCGGCCATCGCAGATGGGGCTGCGGCAAGTACAGTTAAAGCACTAGCCGCTATCAAAGCTTTTGTGAAAATATGTCGGGTCATGGGGACCTCCTTTGGTTAGCGACAATTCACACTTACTAAATTCTATCTGAGCCAATGCTGAAACGGCTATTCATTTTCCATTAATGCTTTAGAGACAGCTCACATGAGCGCTAGTGATTCCGAAACAGAGATCGATTTTGATCACCTTAATCAATATGTTGGGGGGGATGTATCGCTAACAGCTGAAGTCTTTAGTCTTTTCCAGCATCAAGTCGAGATGTGGGGCAGGGCCCTTATACCTGAAACTGATGATGATACTTGGATGTCCGTCACACACTCCCTCAAAGGGACTGCTAGAGCTGTCGGCGCTGTACAGTTGGCCGAGCTATGTGAAAAAGCCGAAAGTTATGTTGGGCAGGGCAATCGAGCAGGACTTCGCGAGAAGGCCGTTCAAGATATAGAGTTTCGGATTTCGCGCACGATAGCTGAAATTCAGCGTTGGGAATATCGACAGAAATTAAACGATATTAGAGGTGGTGGTTAATCGTTCGTAAATAATCTCTGTTAGTGTCAATTATGATTCGATTGATGGTTATATTCGCGAGTTTTATCTTGCTGTCTGCCTGCGTAAGATATGGAGGAGCTGGCGATCCGAATTTTGTACAGTTTCGCCCTGCGCCTGGACAAGGGCAATATGTAAGACCTGCATATTTAAATCCCGTGCAACCCCCAAGACTTCCGCCTGATGATATCTGCCGTTCACGACTATATGCTGGGTTAGTTGGACGCCATGAAGGGGCTATCTTTTTTGCGGGCTTGCCGGGACGCAAAAGAGTTTTAAAACCTGCTTTTATTGACGGGTTTAATTATGAACCCGATGATACGTTCTATCTGGATCCTCCTTTAGTGGAAGTCCATGAATTCTTACCTGATCAAGTTTTTTATGGGCCGTCTATCCAGACTGTGACGGACCCCTTTCAATTGGGTCCAATTATTGAAGAGCGACTAACAGTTGAACTCGACCGTGAAGGATATATCGAAGAAGTCAGATGTGGATAATTATCAGTTTAAGCCTTCTCTTGTTTTAGCTGTTTCATAAAGATCTAAAGCCTCATACCAGCGACTCTCAAGAATTTCGATTTGCTTTTCTAACCGTGACCGTTCTTGTCCTAAGCTGACAGCTTTGTTTAGATCTGAGGTGAAAAGGTTAGGCGTTTCAAGCTGTTTATCGATTGATTGTAGGCGAACTTGAGAAGATTTAATGTCTTTTTCTAGTTGTAAATAATCTTGTTTGAGAGGCGCAATGCGTTGCCGGGCGAGGGCAGAGTCTTTACGTGATTTTTTACGTTCACTACCACCGTTAATATCTTGTTTTTTAGTCTTTTTTTCTTTTTCTAATTGGAAATTTCTATAGTCCTCTAGGGAGCCTTCATAGGTCGTGACAGTTCCCTTATTGACCAACCATAATCGGTCTACGACGGCTTCTAATAAATTGCGGTCATGGGAAATTATAAGAACCGCGCCTTCATATGCATTGAGTGATTTTATAAGCTCGGCCCGGCTATCTATATCCAGATGATTTGCTGGTTCATCTAGGATTAGTAAATGCGGTTTGTGAAACCCAATCAGTGAAAAAAGTAGCCGTGCTTTTTCACCGCCTGATAAATCCCCTGCTGGGGTTTCAGCGTTTTTAACCCCTAGTCCAAAAGCGGCCAGTCTAGCCCGTCTTTGAGCTTCTGTGGCCTCGGGCATGAGTTCTCTTATGTGATCATAAGCTGAGTTGAGGGGGTTAAGGGCGTCGATTTGATGTTGCGCAAAATAACCAATGCGGAGCTTTTTGTGACGTTTGATGAAACCCTCTTGAGGGGGCAGGTGTCCCATGACTGCTTTGGCGAAGGTCGATTTCCCTTCGCCGTTTTTACCTAAAATCCCAATACGGTCATCAGGGTCGATACGCAGATTAAGATTTTTTAAAACCGTAACATCGTCGTCATACCCTAATTTTACATCGTCAAACCGAATTATAGGCGGGTTGAGCTGTCTTTCAGGACTAGGGAGATCAATCGGCGCTATCGGGTCGCTAATGATGGTTGCGACGGGTTTCATCTTTTCGAGTCTTTTAACCCGTGATTGAGCTTGTTTTGCTTTGCTGGCCTTGGCTTTAAAGCGTGTGACAAAGGCTTCGAGTTTACGCCGTTCATCTTCTTGCTTACCCAAAAGCGCCATATTCAGGCGGTTTTGCTCTGCTAGGGTTGCCTCAAAACGGTCATATCCTCCCGTATAGCTAAAGAGCTTGCCCTCTCTGAGGTGGGCTATATGTGTCACAGCTCGATTTAGAAAATCTCTATCATGTGAAATTATAAAAGCTGTGCCGGGGTAGGTGCGTATATGAGCCTCCAGCCAAACAGCGCCTTCGATATCTAGATAGTTAGTAGGTTCATCGAGTAGGAGCATATCGGGGCTCGCGAATAACATCGCGCCTAAGGCGACGCGCATGCGCCAGCCTCCTGAAAAATCAGAGCAGGGTTTTTGCTGATCTTCATCTGAGAAGCCAAGACCTGATAGAATTGATCCTGCGCGAGCTTCGGCGGAATAGGCGTTAATATCAGCCAAACGCGTGTGAATAGCTGCGATTCGCTGCGGGTCTGTCGCTATTTCAGCCTCGTGGAGTAGGGCGGAGCGTTCAATATCTGCGGCTAAGACGGTCTCCATAAGGCTTTGCGGCCCGCTCGGGACTTCTTGATTAACAGCGCCCATGCGCATATTTTTGCGAAAGTTAATCTCGCCATCATCAGGGGATATATCGCCCTTTATTAGCCGAAAGAGAGTAGATTTGCCTGTACCATTGCGGCCCACAAGGCCAAATTTTTGACCTTGGCTTATGGCCAAAGTTGCTTGGGTGAATAAAGGCCTGCCTTCGATACGATATGTAAGGTCGTTAATATGAAGCACGGTGGCTGAGTAACAGTCCTTTACATATAGTCAATCGCTCGTTATCGGGTGCGCAAATTAGA
>CAYYMI010000034.1:0-29332 GCA_964472905.1 uncultured Hellea sp.
GCGCCGTTGGTCTTTTGGTTCTCTACCTTCTTGGCGGCGTCGTCGCCGGAGAACGCCCTGACGACTGGGTAGCGGCTTTGGTTGATCCGTTTGGCGCAACATCCTTAGCCGTTGAAACTCAATATTGGCCCGCCGCAGAGCAAAATGAAAATATGGCCCCAATTATGGGCTGGGTTGGACTTAATAGATTGGTTTACGGCCTTGTCGGACTGGTTCTCTTTAGTCTGTCTTTCATCTTTTCCAAACGCGGTATTCATATAAAGCACGGCAAAACACGTCTTACGGATGACGCCCCAAAACATATTCCAACTCAAGTGAACGCCGTGCAGCCAAATCTTGGCTCTGGATTCGCGCTGAGTACTTTCGGGACCCGGATTAAATTTGAATATTTATCGACCATCCGCAGCACAGCCTTCATTATTCTAGTCGGCATTGCCCTTGCTCTTTTCGGAATTACTCTTCTTGTCGTAACCTTTATGGGTGCTAGTACGACCTTGCCGACATCTCGGTTTATGACACAAATCGCGCTGAGTTCACTTTTCTTACCTATGATCATTATCATGGTCTTTTTTGGCTCAGATATCATGTGGCGAGACAGAACCATCAATCTGCATGGCATTTTAGATGCCACGCCTGTCCGTGACAGCTCCCTTTTATTCGCGAAGTGGGGCGCTCTTGCATTGTTATTACTAACTTTAATCATTGGGCTTTTAATCGCAGGCATGATCGCTCAACTCGGTTTCGGCTGGGGCAAAGTGCCCGTTGTCCCGACAACGTTCATCGCCATCGGCATGATTAGTTTTTTCGTTGGCTTTTTCTTCCAAGGCATGTTGGTCATGTTTATCCAAAATTTCATGCCGGGACGTATTATAGGCATGCTTGTGAGCGGAGCCATTTTAATCGGGCTCATTTTCTTCATCGGTCAATTACCATTCTACCATCCCCTTATGAAATTCGGAGAGGTCGGTGCGGGGGCTTACTCGGAAATGGCAGGTTTTTTACATCCTAAATCTTTCGGTTGGTCATTTACTTACTGGATGGGGCTGATTTTTATCTTAGGAGCATTATCCATTTGGGTGTGGCGGCGCGGCCATGAAATTAGCTTAAGCGGACGGCTTAAAACGATTAAGAAACGCTTGAGCATCCCTTCGCTTGGCGCGGCTATCATAGGATTGTTTGCATTTCTGGGAGCTGGCTATGCAGGTCTTAAGAGCTACCAAAACGAAAATTATATGAATTCTAACCAACTCGAAGCACGCCAAGCCGAATTTGAAAAATTGGTTGTCGATATATGGGAAAACCCCGAACCCCGTATCACCAAGGTCAGCGTTGAAGCTGATTTCTATCCAGGTCAACAAAGAGCCGAGTTTAACGGCAGATATATCATAGATAACCCCCATGACGACCCTATCAGCGATACCACTGTCTTTTCCGGTGTTGGGACAGATAATATTTCGCGTCTTAACATTGAAGGGGCAGAGATTGTCAAAGGCACAGACTTTGCGGATGAACTCCGTAACAAACATGAGGTTCTACAAGTCAAATTTGACCCGCCTCTCGCTCCGGGTGAAAGCCGAAACGTAAATTTCTCCACAAAATTTGTTAAGCCTAGTTTCACTAAAAAATCGGACATCGCCCGCAATGGAACATTCGTCAATAATAGGGATGCGTTACTGGTCTTTGGGAATCTGGAAGTTGGATTTATGAGCGATCCAGACAAGCGCCGTAAATATAAGCTAGGTGAGCGAATTGAATGGCCTGAGCGTGATGATGAAAAAGCCCGACGTTATAATCTGATGACAGGGTTTTCTGGCTATTCTGATACCGTCGATTTTAACGCGCGCATCTGTACGGTTGAAAGCCAAATTCCAATAGCGCCCGGTAAATTTCAGGGCGAGACCATACAGGATGGCCGCCGATGCCGCGACTACCGCTCCATTAATCCCATTCAGAATTTCTTTTCGTTTTTAACGGCTGAATATGAAGTTCACAAAGGGGTTTGGGACAATCCAAACGGTGATGATGTCGAGCTCGAAATTTATTTTCACCCCGCGCATGATTTCAATATTGATATCATGTTCGAGGCGATGAAGACGTCCATGGACGTCTACACAAAAACATTCAGCCCCTATCAATATGCGCAGCTCCGCATAATGGAATTTCCTGTGGAAGGCTTTGCGCAAGCTTTTGCGGGTACGGTTCCATTTGCAGAAAATATTGGTTTTGTACAAGATCCTGGTAATGCGGAAGACCCTCAACAGGTGGACTTCGCAACCTATGTGACCATGCATGAAATTGGGCATCAATGGTTTGCTCACCAAGTCATAGGCGCTTTTGCCAAAGGATCAAATCTGTTGTCCGAAGGCTTAACGGAAAACGCAACAATGCTGGCCTATGAAGACCATTATGATTTTGCCAAAGCTCGCCGCATGCATGAGGAACGCGCCACACAGCAATATCTGATGTTCAGAACGGTTGAGCGTGATGATGAGCCTGTTCTGGCAGAAGCCGAAGGTCAAAATTATTTGAACTATAACAAAGCGAGTTGGGTGTTTTGGGGGATGCGCCACATGATCGGTAATGAACCTATCCAGCATGCCGTAAAGCGTTTCTTGACGGAGTATCACGGGACTAAAGGCGCGCCCTATCCGACGACATTGGAGCTTATCGATATTTTGAAAGAAGAAACCGATCCGGAATACCATCAACTCATTGAGGACTATTGGAACAAAATCACTTTCTGGGATTTGTCATTCACAGACGACATTACGGTCACAGCCAAAGGCGATAAATTTGCTGTCTCTCTGCCCATAAAGGTAGATAAGAAATATGCATCTGAAGAAGACGGTAAAGAAACCTCTGTGACCGAAATAGACGATGCTCGTCTAAATGAATGGGTTGAAATCGGCTTTTACACAGAAGACCCCAAAGATGATCTGGGCGCCAATCCTTTTACAACCCGCATTATTCAATTAGGCCAAGCCGAAACTGTTCAAGATTTTACGCTGGATAAGCGGCCTACACATATTGTGCTCGACCCAAAGCGCGCTTTGATTGAACGCAATATTAAGGACAATGTGAAAGAGCTGCCCAAGAAACTCGCCTCAGCTGAATAGCGTATTTCTAAATGACTTTATAAAACAATTGCTCTAAGGGGGGCGGAAAATAGTCACCCAAAGAGACCTCTCATGAAAATGAACGGGAATGAAATCCGCCAAGGCAATATTATCAAACACCAAGACACGATCTGGGTGGCGGTCAAATGTAATGCCGTTAAGCCCGGCAAAGGCGGGGCGTTTAATCAGGTCGAGCTTAAGAACTTGCTCGATGGCCGTAAACTTAATGAGAGGTTCCGCGCGGCAGAAACGGTGGAACGTGTGCGGCTTGAACAAAAAACCCATACTTATCTGTATGAAGATGGAAACTTCCTCGTCTTTATGAACGGCGAAACTTATGAGCAGATCAATATTGAAAAAGACTTTGTCGGCGATAAAGCCAAATTCTTAAATGACGGCATGGCGGTCGAAGTTGAATTTTACGAAGAAAAACCAATTTCTCTGGCCCTGCCCGAACAAGTCATACTCGAAGTCCAAGACACAGAACCCGTCGTCAAAGGCCAGACGGCGGCAAACTCTTTCAAACCTGCGACCATGGAAAATGGCGTGCGCACCAATGTCCCACCCTTTGTCGGCGTTGGCGAAAAATTAGTTATCAACACAGAAGACGGGTCCTACGTCAAACGGGCTGATTAAAATGCGTTGGGTAATTGCATTCATCACTATGGCTATAATGTTTGGACTAGGTACTGAAATTCTTGGGAACATGTTAGGTGATAGTAAAACGATTTCATATAAAACCGCCCTCATCAAAGGAATCTGTTTCGCAAGCGGGATGACGGTTTGGCTTAAATTTCAAGAAAATAGAAAAACGCAATGAACGCTCATACGGAAACAACAAGCCATCTTTCCCCCATTATGCGGGTGATGCAATTCGCGGCCCGTAAAGGCTCTCGGAGTTTGCTCCGTGATTTTGGCGAAGTTGAGCACCTGCAAGTCGCGCGCAAGGGGCCGGCTGATTTTGTCTCGCGCGCTGATAAAAAGGCCGAAGAGGTCATCATTGAAAACCTTGAACGCGACCGCCCTGGCTATAGCTTTCTGGCGGAAGAAGGCGGCGAGATTGTCGGCTCTGATAAAACCCACCGTTTCATTATCGACCCTCTTGATGGGACCACAAATTTCCTTCACGGCATTCCGCATTTCGCCATCTCTATCGCGCTGGAACGCGAGATTGACGGCAATCCCAAAGAGCTGGTTGCGGGGGTGGTCTTTAACCCCATAACGGATGAAATGTTCTTTGCCGAAAAAGGCAAAGGCGCGTTCTTAAATGACGGCACACGCGGCGGCGCAGATCGCCGCCTGCGCCCTGCCAAGCGTGATATTTTCCAAGATAGTCTTTTCGCCACGGGCATTCCATTTTTAGGACGGCCCGGTCACGCAAAGTTCCTCAAAGAGCTTCATCAAGTTATGGGTCATAGCTCCGGCGTGCGCCGTCTTGGCTCTGCCGCGCTTGATCTGGCCTGGACAGCGGCGGGCCGTTATGACGGGTTCTGGGAGCGCGGCCTTGCCGTTTGGGATATTGCCGCTGGCGTACTTATTGCGCAGGAAGCGGGGCTTATTGTTGAGAGCCTCTCTGGCGGCGACGTTTTAGAAACCGGCGATATCATCACGGCCAATGACGTCTTGATGCCCCAGCTTAAGGAACGCGTGGCTTAACCTAACGCCGCGACCGCCGCCGCATCTCGCGGGGTGATGTCCGCATCGCCTTTAAAGTATTTCCAGCTGCGCTCGCATTTGGCAAAGGCGCTGTCGGCTTTCAAATCATCAATGGTAATTCTCTCGGCCTTGCTGCTCAGCTCGACATCACTGATAATCAGATAATCAGCCAATGTATCGTTAGGATTTGCCGGGTCGGTATAAATTTCCTCACGCGAGACTTTTAGCGCGGTCAAAGCCGCGGCTAGCTTATCATTAGCGGGTGCGGTGACGCGGGCTTCGAGGCTGGATTTAATAATCTTGTCTTTGCGCAGCGGCTCAATCGCTTCAGAGGCGCTAGCGCGAAATTCACGCACGGTTTCCATCTTTCCCGCAAGGGCCTCATTTTTCCATTCATCAGGCGCCTCTCTAAAGAGCTCCATATGCACGGACTTATCCTCGCTCGGAAAGCGGGCCTGCCAGACCTCTTCCATGGTAAAGCTCAGGATTGGCGCGAGCCATGTCGTCAGGCGCAGGAAAATCTCGTTCATGACGGTGCGGCAAGCGCGGCGGCGCGTGGAGCCCAGCGGGTCACAATAAAGCGCGTCTTTGCGGATATCGAAATAAAAGGCCGATAGATCAAGCGTGCAGAAATTAAACAAGGTCGAGAACACCCATTTATGGTCATGATCGCGCACACGCGCTTCATGCTCATCAGTAATCTGCGCGAGGCGGTGCAACACCCATTTCTCTAAGGCCGGCATATCGGCGTAATCCACCGCGTCTGCCTCATCAAAGCCGTCCAATGCGCCGATCATATAGCGCAAAGTATTGCGCAGTTTACGGTAAGCATCGACGTTAGTTTGGATAATTTCATTTCCGATTTTCAGGTCTTGATAGACATCCGAGCTGGCCACCCAAAGACGCATAATATCCGCGCCGAATTTATTGCCGATATCAATTGGGCTCATCGTATTACCGAGGGACTTGGACATTTTAAAGCCCTTCTCGTCGACGACAAAACCGTCGGTCATTACGCCCTCATAAGGGGCCTGTCCGTAAACGGCGCAGGATTCGAGGAGTGAGCTTTGGAACCACCCACGATGTTGGTCCGAGCCTTCGAGATAGAGATCAGCGCGGTCCGGCAAATCGTCTCGTTGCTTCAAACAAAAAGCGTGGGTGGAACCACTATCAAACCAGACATCGAGAATGTCATTGACCTTTTCCCAGCCCTCATTGTTGTCCGGCATGAGCTCTTCCAGCGGTGTGTCAAACCAGCCATCCACGCCTGTCTTTCGCACGGCGGCAAGGATACGTTCATTTATAGCGTCTGCGTCTTCACGCTCGGTATGCAATTCGCCATTGGGCCCAACAATGATGGTAATCGGGACACCCCAAGCGCGCTGGCGCGAGATGAGCCAATCTGGACGGTCTTCAACCATCGTGCGTAGGCGGTTCTTACCGCGCGGCGGGAAAAATGTGGTCTCGTCAATGGCTTTCAGGGCAGCCTCACGAAGACCACCTTTGGACATAGAGATAAACCATTGCGGCGTAGCGCGGCGAATAACAGGAGCTTTGGACCGCCAACTATGTGCGTCGCGGAGCGTGAGCATACCACGCGCCAAAAGGTTACCGCACTCAACAAGCGCCTTGAGAACTTCGGCGTTAGCTTTGCCATCTTGTCCGCGTTTTTTACCTGATGTTCGGATAATATCGAGGCCTGCAAATTGTTCAGGAAGATCAGGGTGTTGATATGTTCCGTCTGGAGCAACCATACTGACAATTTCATCTGAACTTCGGCCAGTCCAAGAAAATGCCATAAAGTCATCTTCACCATGAGCCGGGGCGGTATGTACGAAGCCTGTCCCAGTTTCATCCGTAACATGGTCGCCGGAAACCGTATCTATATCACGGTCAAAAAACTTGCCACATTTCGTCAATGGATGTTCTAGCCAGAGTACATTCATGGCTAAATCTCGGTCCTCAGACCTCTCACTCAAGTCCTTGATCAATTTATAAGAGGAAACTTTTGCAGCTTCAAAAACCTTATCAGCGAGTTGCTTTGCTATAAGGTAACGCTCACCAACTTGAGTAAATGGTTTGAAGCCAAGTTCTTCTTCCGATAAGACCGCTTCTACTTCATAAAGAGCATAATCGATATTTTTGTTGTAAGACACCAATTGGCTGGCGGGGATAGTCCATGGAGTCGTCGTCCAAATTACGACATTGGCACCGATTATATCTTCAATAACAGGCCATGACTTTTGGCGTTTTCTATACTCTGAATAACTTTCATCATCTTGACGATTATCTTGCCAGAGCCGCGCATCACGGATTGGGTATTTTACATAAATCTGTGTTGCCTTCTTATCCTTATATTCCACCTCGGCTTCGGCGAGCGCGGTTTGTTCAACGGGGCTCCACATGATGGGTTTGGAGCCGCGGTAAAGCTGGCCTGTTTTGGCGATCTTTAACAGCTCACCACAAATGTCGGCTTCACTTTCAAATTTCATCGTCACATAAGGATTATCCCAATCGCCGACCACGCCGAGGCGTTTAAATTCTGCGCGCTGTGTATCCAGCCATTCATTGGCATAGGCGCGGCAGCGCGTGCGAAATTCTGACGGCTTGACGTCTTCTTTCATCCGGCCTTTGGAGCGAAACTCTTCTTCGACTTTCCACTCAATGGGCAGACCATGACAATCCCAGCCCGGCACATAATTCGCGTTCATGCCCAGCATTTGATGGGAACGGTTAATCAGGTCCTTGTGAATTTTATTGAGCGCCGTGCCCATATGGATATGACCATTGGCATAGGGCGGCCCGTCATGCAGGCAATATTGCGGCTGGTCTTTGGATTGCTCACGCAGGCGCTCATACAGACCAATCTTATTCCAAAATGAGAGCCATTCCGGTTCCTTCTTAGGCAGGCCTGCCCGCATGGGAAAATCCGTTTTCGGAAGGAAAAGCGTGTCGCGATAATCGCGTTTAGAATCGTCTTTTGTGGCAGTCATGTGTATCTCAAATGAGTGTGTTGAAGTTAGGCAGGCCGTCCCGACAGGTTTTAACCTATCGGGTTAATAATTCGTATTATGATGACTCTGTTCAACATGGGATTGGGGTAACATAGCCCGCATAAAGCGTCTAGTCTTAGATATTACCTGATATCCTCTAATTTAAATATCTAGGATATGGCTGTCTCTTAAAATATCTTCTTTATCGGTATCCTCATTGTGCCGCTTACCGTGATAATACTCGCGCCGGGCAAGAGACAGTTCTAAAAGATGTTTAAGGTCACGGGCCTGAGCAGTACCGCCATAACTATAGCTTAAAACGGTTATAAGCGAGACTATACCTATTAAAAAACAGAGAAGGCTAGCGATACCATAGATAGCTTTAGACGAATTGACCAATGCAATTACTTCTGTGAAAAACTTTCCAATTTCTCCAGGAAATATTTGATTAAAAAAAACAACAATTCCGATCATGACGGTAGCATTAAGAACTGTCGTAATGCGCCCCGCGCTATAAGCCTGTTCGAAATTCAACTCCGCGCGTTTTAAAAGATACCGTAACTCGCGTATGTTCAAATCTTTTATGGCGTCATGAAATTTTGCGGCCTGTGTTCCGTCCTCTAAAATCCGAAGACGATTATACCCTACTCGTTCAGAAAATCCTTTCGAGAACCAATGTTTACGCGGACGAATACCCGCCCAATTATTAAATATTTTTGCGAGCGTATCCCATGTCGCTTCAAGCTGTTTTATATCATCACCCATACAGACTTTTTGACATAGCCATAAAAACTGTCAAGATATCTAACCCTTGGTGGTATTTATGATATCACGTTTTATGCGGGCGAGGGTAAACCCGATATTACGGCGGCGGAGCTGCGCGCCGGATATCTGCCCCAATTTTTCACGGTACAGGCTTTCATATTTACGTTTTAAATCGAAATGCATGGACCGGATCATGACAATATGTCCGCCGCGCACCAAAATGAAATATAACGCAAAAAATCCAACAATCAGAGCGCTATGATTAAGCTCTTTTATCGTTGGCGATATCCATTTTAGAGCGAGCAATACGGCTAGGAGAATAAGGGATGTTGGCAATACACAACGCTGTAACCAATAGCGCAGGGACAGCCAGTCACGTTCCAAAAGCTCGGGTGTCATAGTTTTTTATAAACTAAAAAGACTCTCTGGCGATGTCTTTTTTGTAGTCGGCTCCAGATACAAACGCGAAGCGATGTTATTGGAACCTATGACGGCTTATCCGTAATGCGCATATGGCGTGGATGATCGCTAAACCTGTCCAGCCACGCCATAATATTGGGATATTTTGCGAGATCAAAACCGCCCTCACCCGCAACATGGGTATAGGCGTAGAGCGCGATATCGGCGATGGTTCTACCCCCGCCTACAAACCAGAGATTATCGGCCAGGTGCGTTTCCATAACGTCCAGCGCCAGATAGCCCTTTTTGGTTAGAACGGGAAGCTCGTCTTTGCGCTGTTCCATCGCATAGTGATGAATGAAGCGCGCCACAGCCACTGAAGGCTCATGCTTATATTGCTCAAAGAACATCCATTGCAGAGCCTTGGCCTGATCAAAGGCATTTTTAGGCCAATAAGGCGTACCTTCGGCGAGAAAATAAATAATAGCATTGCTCTCCGCGATACGGCGGCCATCGGCAAGTTCCAACAGAGGTATCTGACCCACAGGGTTTTTGGATTTAAACCCCGCCGTTTGCGTTTCGCCTTTAATGATATCCAAATTCACCCAGTCATAGGAAAGCCCCAGATAGGACATCAATAATCTGACTTTATAGCTATTGCCCGATGGCAAGTAATCATAGAGCTTCATGGCTCACCCCCGATAACGACAGAGCCTTAAGCAGCTCTTCTCGTGTTTATAGGGGCCATCTCTATAGGCGCAACAGACAAAGTTTGCCAAGTCGGGTTTTTAGATGAGATCAAAGCTTCGAGCCATTCAAAAGACGCAGCTTTCAATGCGCGGCGGCGGGCATCAGCCTTGAAGCTACACGCAAAGCTTTCAGTATACACCAAGCGGTCAATCCGAAACTCAGGACGGCTCACCTTGCCAGAGCGGTGACGGCGCAAACATGTCGCCAAATCATGGCTCGCCCCCACAAAAAGAGGCCCGCGGCCCTGTCCTGATAAAATATAGATTACGTGTTCTGTCATGAGAACAAATAAAGAACGTATACGTTAATATACAGTTAATAGCCCTATATATCCCCAACCGAGCCATTCCGCACAATAACAAGAGATTAATCCGCCCAGCTTAACGCTTCCTTAAACCTTAATCCGAATCGATTAACCTGATATCAATGATAATTTGGTAATTCCTCCCGAAATGGATTTTTGTGGAGGGTTCCAATGTTACGTAAAACTATGCTTATAACAGCGCTTTGTTTCTCATCTGTCGGGATGACAGGATGTTCATCTATTTGGTCATTTGTAGGGGATAAATCATATGAAATGGCTGAATTTACAAAATTCGCCTGGCTAAAAGGGCCTGCAAAGACTGATGATGTTAGCTTCGCAGAGGCAACGCCAACCTCAAGCGGTGTCTTAAAGACTGAGGTTGGAGAATATGTTCCAACACAGGTTGAGGTTTATAGCGATAATGTTGGTTTTGTTGACACATCACAGCACCCATGCCCGGAAGGCACTTATCTAACAGCAGAAAATAGCTGTATGTCGCTTGAGACGGATAGTTATGATTTCCCAGAAACAACGGATGTCCAGCAAGTGGTCGACACATCCCCTGTGCCTTGCCCAGAAGGGACATTTCTGAACGCGGAAAACGCCTGTATGTATCTGGAAACAGAAGAATATGATTTCGGTGACGAGGTCAATACTGTCGAACAGTTTATCGATACGTCACCTGTACCCTGTCCTGAAGGCACTTATCTGAACGCCAAAAATCAGTGCATGTATCTTGAAACAGAAACGCTTGATTTTGCGAATGACCTAGAGACTGTTGCGCCGTCAACACAGACATCAGCACAGATTGTGACACCACCAGCGCAAGACGTCGTCACGTCACAAGATTTCGCCGTGAATTCATCTATTGAATGCCCTGAAGGCTTTACGCTCACAGCGGGTAATAGCTGCATGTTTGTCGGCAGTGGCACAGACACCGGAAACTAAATCCGGCGCTAACCAATAATAATTTTTGATGGCGGGGTTTTCACCCCGCTTTTTTTATGGAGCTAGGCCTTGCGCCAACTACTCTTACCGCCTGCCCCTGACTCAATCACCACGCCTTCGGATTTGAATTGGTCGCGAATTTCGTCGGAACGTTTGAAGTGTTGGCCCATTGCGGCTTTATCGCCAGCCTCTTTCGCCGCAAGGGCTTGCGCGCGCACCTCGTCATATTCAGCGACAAGCGCATCATAATCCAACCCGCCACGGAACCATTCTTCAGGGGTTTTTTGGAGCAGGCCTAGGAGATTTGTAAAGTAAAAAACCAAGGCATATAACTTATTAGGAAAAACATCAGGCTGTCTTTGAAATTCAAATCCAATCTCATCAAGTCTTATAGAGATATAGGTAATTATAGATGGTGTATGTAAATCGTCTAAAATCCGCATTAAGCCAGCATCACTCGAAGGTCCGCCAGCCATGATAGTACCATCCTTGTAGGCCCTTATTGTTGCATGAGGTAACATCAATATTGGGCCGGCGTTTTTAAACTTTTGTTTTATCCTGTACCATCCATCCAATTGCGCTTTACTCTCTTTCAACAAGTCTTCCGTCCACGTTAATTCACTCCGATAATGCGCTTTTAGCAAAGCCAAGCGAATAACTTCCCCATCCCAATCCTTCAGCAAATCGTGAATGAGTTTCACATTACCGAGGCTCTTAGACATCTTCTCATCGCCCATATTGAGAAACTCATTATGCACCCAATAATTCGCGAGCGGGGCGTCATGCGAACAATTAGATTGCGCGATTTCATTTTCGTGATGCGGGAATTTTAAATCCACCCCGCCGCAATGAATATCTATCGTATCGCTATTCGTGCCGTCCGTTAAAACCGCCTTGGCCATGGCAGAACACTCAATATGCCAGCCCGGACGTCCTTTTCCAAAGGGCGCGTCCCATCCTACACCGTCCAGCTCAGGTTTCCACAGCACAAAATCAGCGCTGTTTTTCTTGCGCGCCACTTCGCCTTCTCCGACTCTATCGCCGCCGCGTAGGTTCTCCAGCGTATTACCCGATAGCTTTCCGTAATCGTCATATTTAGAGACATCAAAGAACACATGACCATCGCTCTCATAGGCAAAGCCTTTATCGAGCAAATCTATAATCATCGCGACCATATCGTCGATATGCGCCGTACATAAAGGCTGCTCAGTGGGCGGCAAACATCCGATAGCCGCTAAATCTTCATTATAAATGCGGGCATATTTTTCTGTGATATCAGAAATCGGACGGCCCGTTTCTTTGGCGTTTTGAATGATACGGTCATCCACATCGGTAATATTGCGCGCATAGACAACATGGTCTTCGCCGTAAATATGGCGCAGCACGCGAAAGAGCACATCGGCCACTACCGCCGCGCGGGCATTACCAATATGGGCATAGCTATAAACGGTCGGGCCGCAATTATACATGGTCACGCGTTTGGGGTCTTGGGGGGTGAAGACCTCTTTGGTCCGCGTGAGCGAATTATACAGTGTTAATTGTGGCTTTTCAGTCATAGAAACACCATCTAATGTTTTGATATGAAAACGCAACAAATCATCACGGCTATCGTCATTTTCATTGGCGCAGCTGTTGCTATTTATGGGGCGACACGGCCCGATGTCGGCCTACTCAAATTCAAAGTCAAAGACAATATCGCCTACGGCTATGGCGGCACCGATGGGCGGTCTGTGGCGGCGGTGAAAAAGCTCATGAAAGAGCACCCTTATGTTGATACTTTGGTCTTTAAGAAAATGCCGGGTACCCAAGACGCGGATATGAATTTGCGTCTTGCCCGTGATATTCGTAAGCGCGGCCTGAACACCCATATCGAGTCCAATAGCGTGATTGCGTCTGGCGCGGTAGATTTATTCCTCGCAGGAGCTCAGCGCACTATGGAGTGCGGCGCGCTCATCGGGGTGCATAGCTGGTCAGTGGCTGGCGCGCGCTCCACTATTCGTATTTCGCCCCAGGATATGGGCACAGATCGCCGCCAAAAACATCACGAAAAATTCCTATCTGACATGGGCATTGACCCTGCCTTTTACGCCTATACCCGCGCCGCCGCCGAGCCTGAGAAAATCCATTATATGAGCATGGACGACATCAGACGTTTTGATCTGCTCACGGAATATCCTAATTGCGAATAAGCCTAATAGGGCAGACCATTCTCATAACCATATTCTTTTAAAATACGTTTTTTACGATCAGCAGGCGATTCTCCGGCTTTCGGTTTAGCGAATTTGGAAACGATCCATGTCACTAACCGCGAAATAATAACAGCCACAGGAAAGATAATGATGGCAAGTTGAATATCTTCAGGAAATTGATTGTATATTGCAGAGAATACTGACAATGGCCCCCCATTTCCAACGCCCGAAACAGACACAACTTTGGCAAATGGCGCGAACATTTTCAGAGCAAAGAAAAAAGCTGGAGGGATAGCAAAAAGCAGCATCAAAAATGTTTTTTGATACTTTATACTAAATATACCCACAGCGATGCCAAAAATAGCCGAAGAAATTAAATATATCATGTGAACACCCTACAGCCCCATTATGTAGTCTCTATAACTAAAACTGATTTATAAATCGTATAGGCGCCTCAATTTGCATAGACGCTGTGCGCTTTTGTGGCTGGCTTTTTGCACGTCATATAGGCTAAAGGACACTCTATGAGTACTGAGACCCCAAAAAAGCCTGTCTTAAAGGCTGTCAATTCCGCGCCCCGTCCCTCCAAAGAGGCGGCGATGGAAGCTGTGCGCACGCTGATTGCATGGGCCGGTGATAATCCTGATCGTGAAGGCCTTATCGACACGCCTAAGCGTGTTGTGAATGCCTATAAAGAATGGTTCCGCGGTTATGATATAGACCCTGCCGAAGAGCTGTCCCGCGTGTTCGAAGATGTCTCAGGCTATGATGATATGGTGATCCTGCGCGAGATCGACGTAGAGAGCCATTGCGAACATCATATGGCGCCCTTTTTAGGAACGGCCTATGTGGCCTATCTGCCAACAGATAAAGTCGTTGGGATATCCAAGCTTGTTAAAGTCGTTGAGGTTTTTGCCAAGCGTCTCCAGACCCAAGAAACAATGACAGCCCAAATCGCAGACGCGATTGATAGCGCGCTTAAGCCTCGCGGCTCCGCCGTCATGATCGACGCTGTGCATCAATGTATGTCCACGCGCGGTGTTCATCACCCGAATGTCTCGACCATTACCACGCAGTTCACAGGCGAGTTTAAAACAAACCCCGCTCTGCAAGAACGGTTTTTACGTTTAATCAAACCCGCTTAATTCACAGCTGCCGTATCCTCGGATCGGGTTTATCTTTGAGTAGCAATTCTGTCACCGCCCAGACAAGAGCATCAGCGCGGTCAGGAGAGCCTCTTTGCGCCTGCGTTCCCATTAACGCCATTTCGTCTTCTAATTCCGTAAAGTGGTTCGTGTGTTTCACGCGGCCTTGTTCATAAAGCATCACCACAGGTTCGGCGCGGGCGGTTTTGCCTTTACTGGCGCGTACTTTTTTGATGGGGATGCGGTAATCGACGGCGTGCAAAACCGTGGTGACAAGATCCCCGCCTTGATTAACCTCGGCCAGCATATAATCCGCGTCCCAGCCCTGCGCCAGCATGATCGCATGATTGGCCCATCCCTCAGGAGAGAGCCCCTGCACAGTCCCGTCATGGAGAATATAGGCTTTCGCGGCACGTCCCTCACCCGCCCGACCCGCCACAATCAGCCCGCAACTATCCGCGCGCGCTCCCGTCGAGACAGGCGGATCAATCGCCACAATAACTTTATCGAGCTGAGGATGGGATGAAATCACGCAGCTTTCGATTAATTTACGAGACCACATTGCGCAGGAGAGGTCTTCGAGAAACTCTCCGTTTAGTTCCTGCCGCCCCAACCGCGTGCCGCCATAGGCGTCTTCCATCGCCGAGATGAAATTGGATGCAAGGCTGCTGGCATTGTCAGCTGTTTTTCCATGACTAATGACCACGCCTTTGGTAATCATCAGCCGTTTAAGCGCAGGGATGGGTTTAGGCGTTGTGGTCACGACCATTTGCGGGTTTGTCCCTACACGTAGGGCGAACCGTAAATTGGAAAAGACAGTGTCTGGATAGGACCAGGCACAAAATTCATCTGCCCACGCACAATCAAATTGCGGCCCGCGCAGTCCGTCTGGATCTTCGCTGGAAAAGACCAGCCCGACCGCGCCATTGGGCCATTCCAGGCGGTGTCGTGACGAGAGATAAGTCGGACGTTCCATAGGAAAGCCAATATTTTGCAGACCGCTTTCGCCTTCGATCATGACCTCACGCGCGTCTTGGAATGTGGGCGCGACTAAGGCGATGCGGCGCTTGCCATGATCGGCGACTTGCGAACGTATCCATTCCGCACCCGTTCGGGTTTTCCCTGCCCCGCGCCCGCCAAGCAGGAGCCAGATAAGCCAATCAATATTGTCAGGGGTAGATTGATGCGGCTTGGCACAATGCAGCCAATTTAGAAAATACTGGTCGAAATCAAGCGTGCGCTGCAAACGGTTTAAAACTCTATTCCACTTCTTCTCCCCAATCATATGCTTCACCAATGAGGGATTGCAGGCGACCATAAAATCGTTTTCGGTCTTCTGGAGATGGAGGGGGGAGGTCTTCATAGGCGGTATATTTCTTTTCATCAGCAGCTTTGAGCGCGGCGGCATTATATCTGCCGACGTCTTCAAGCGCTTTAATATGGGTTGAAACTGAGCGCGCGAATCCATCCAGTGTTTGGATGTTGATGTCTACGGACTCATCTTTCGTCATTTCGTGAATATCATACATCACACGTCCAATGGATTGGGTGAGAGCATCAAGGCGAACAGTTTTCATAGGCTGTCAGGACTAACCTTTCGGGAATAGGTGTTTAAGATAAACAGACTATATCCCCGCGCTTATTCCTGAGGATTAAGTTTTGATGGGTAGCTCTTGGGATTACGCTAAAAACTAAGTTCAGACGCCATAACCAAATCGTTAACAGCTATTAACACCTTCTAAGCTTCACTTTAACGTTTACTTGTATATAAAAATACGTGGAATGCATTCCATTGCGCCCCGTGAATGCATTCCCACCTTATCTCTTTTAAAATCGTTATTCAGCAGGCCTAATTTGCGCTGCGCTAGAGGGGAGCTGTGATCCCCATTTTTTATAGAGCTTTTCTTTCTTTTTCGGGTCAATATTGACTTTTGTGATATCACCCTCCGACCATGACATGACGCGTTTATCCATCATTTTAAACCAGAGCGGCGGGAAGAACGCGATAGCAAAACATCCTCCATATCCTGTGGGTAGGGTCGGCACGTCTTTGTAGTCGCGTAGAACCTGATAAGGGCGCTGCGGATAGGCATGATGATCAGAATGACGCTGGAGATGAAAAGACAGCATATTGGAATAGGTATGGTTGGTATTCCAGCTATGCTCGGGTTGGCAGCGCTCATATTTTCCGCTCGGAAGCTTTTCGCGCATCAATCCATAATGTTCGACATAATTCGCTTGGGTTAAAGCCAGCCAAGCCAGGAAATGATGCGGGATTAAAAAGAGTAAAATCGCTGGGCCAAAGCTCACAACAAAAATACCCGCCATTATCAGCGTCACAGCATAAACTTGTAGCACGTCATTATGGATAGACCAAAACGAACGGCCTTGTTTAGCAAGGCGGGCTTTTTCATAGGACGTTCCGCGCTTAAAGGTGCCAGATAATTCGCGTACCATAAAGGCATAAAAACCCTCGCCCATGCGGGAGCTGGCCGGATCTTCGGGTGTTGCCACCCATGTGTGATGGCCTTTATTATGCTCGATATTAAAATGTCCATAGCCCATGATCATATTGCCGATCTTGGCCGAAAGACGGTCAAGCTTATTCGCTTTATGGCCGAGCTCTTGGGTCATGGTCATGACGCCGCCGCTATTCGTCCCGACGCCTAAGATAAGCGCCATAATCGCCCACCATGGCAAGTCTTGGGTGCCGACAAATATAGCAAAGGCCAAGAATACAGCGATAGCATAGTGTGAACTGTGACGCGGTAATAATTATCCGCCATCATGGAATTAACGACTTCTTCGGGCGGGTTATGCGGGTCTTCGCCCATGATCATATCCATAAGCGGCGTAAAGGCATAAAAGAATAGAGCCGGTATCAAGGTGACGATCGGATTATTGCCAAGCGCAAAATAAAGCCAGATCGACGTGAGCGAGACGGCGGGGGCAATAAGGATCATCCAATAAAGATGACGCTTCTTATCAGCGTAAATAACCTGTGAACCATCATCGGCAGTGCCCGTAAAACTCGTCATGCGGCAACCCCATCTTTATCTAAATTTTGGAAAGGCAGGCAAAGTTCGGCCATAGGCTGAACGGCTTCCAATATAAGTTTAAGTTTATCGACAATATAAGGCCCATCAATATCATACATGACGCGGCGGCCCATTTTACGCGAAGCTGTAATTTTGGCCCTCTCTAATGTGGCCAAGTGGCGGGAAATTACAGAACGGTCTTGGGAAAGGCCCTGAGCAATTGTTGACACATCGCAAGCCCCGAGGAGGATAAGCTTTTTAACAATTTGAACCCGCGTGGGATCGGACAGAGCTTTCAGAAACTTCGTGTCGAGCATGGCAATGGCGGCCTCAGCCATGGCGTCATGTTCAGGCGTATTTTGTCGATTATCATTTTTCATATATGTATATGTGCACACAAATGCACATATATGCAAGCGTTGAATTTATAAATTATTGTGTCGAAACATTAAGTAACTTGAGAGCGGCGTAAATCTAAATATAAACCCGCACATATCCCTATGGCCAAAATCAAGCTAGGCCAAGCGGAGGGTTCCCAAATCCCTTGGGAGAGCCATTTATTAAGAACACTATAAGAGAGTGGCGCGAGGGTCAGCGCCAAGATCAATGTCATATTTGGTCTTAAGGCAAGCAAGGGTACAAAGGCCATTAGATACCAAGGAAAGAGGATAGGGCTTAGGCATAAAGGGACTGCCATTGCGATGATTATAGCAACATAGATAGCACCTTTTCTGGCTTGCCACGCGCTGATACCAAAGCCCGTAATGGCTAGACCACCGAGTAAGATCAGAAACTGAAAATTTGAAAGTCCTGCTCTTTGTTCAATAGCTTCGAACAGGGGATAAAAAGGCGCCCCGCCGCGCCATTTTTCAAAAAAGGTCGGTAATAAACCGAGCGGTTTATAACCTAATCCAAACATCAGAGCGTAAATCCCGGCCCATGTCAGGCTTGCGCCTAGGAATATTTTAAGGGCTTGTTTGGGCTTTACATAAAACAATAAAGGCCCGGCGATAACGGCTGGTAAAAATTTGATCGTTGCGGCCAACCCAATAATGATCCCCGCGGTTATCATCATGTCTCTTTGCACACACCACAAAGCCCCAACAATTCCCAAGACACAAAACGTATCCATATGTGCCCCTACCCCCATTTCAAAAAACAGAAGTGGACTAAGCCCTATGAGGCAAAAATTTATCAGCTTGTCTTGGCGTTTAAGCAGATCATAAGTCAGGACAAGGCTAGCAATTGCCGCTATACTTATCATTAATTTCCAGAGCCAAAATCCAAACACAGGCCCTGTCATGGCACTCAAGGCAAATAAGGATAATGCGCCAGGCGGATAGAGTGTTGGGTAAGCGGCATGTTCTGGCGGCGTCGGCCATATATCTCTCAACGAGCTTACAGCGGCGTCATTGGGAGCGGTGATATACGGATCAAGTCCATTTAAAAAAACCGCACCGTCCCAAAGATATCTCTCGGCATCATTGGATGTGAGCGGGCTTAGCGGGAAAAGCACAAGGCACCAGGCAATGCCCAGATATAAACAGTGTTGCGGCGAAAGAACTTGTTTCCTCCACACATATAGCGAGAGGCCTGCCATCAGCAGGTAAAGCCCTATATATCCGGTCCCGATATAAGAAGGCATAACATGTGGAAGACCATATAAGGCCGCAATAATCAGGAAAAATCCTGCTACGACTCCGTAAGACTTTTGATCAGAGCTCATTAAAAATGACCCCTAACATCGGAGAGCCTATTCAGCTACGACTAAACCATTAGATGGCTCAAATGCAGGAGCCGTTGTCTCAATTCCAGATGGAACAACAGGTCTTTTCTGTATTGCTTGCGCCCGAGACTGCTTAAAACTTGAAACGCCTGTGAAGAAAAATCCAAGCGCAAAGAGTGAAAGAAACGGCACAACAATCCAATAAGCTTGAGCCACAGCCCAGAGAAGAAAGCCAAAATAAACGGAGCCCAACACAAGTTCAAAATAAGTAGCCCAGTTTTGGCTATTGGCTTGATAGCTTTTATAGAGCGAGTCTTTACTTACGCCATCACCAGATTTTGGCGTACGTGCAAAGCCCGTTTTATATCCAACCAAGGCTTCGATAACAGCGCGGCCATTATTAACACCAAGGCCAATGGATGTCGCCAGCAAGGTCGGCATGATAAACAGCTTATCGACCATCATTCCATAAAGACGGCTTTGACTGCTCAGGAAGAAATAAGCATGGCTGAGTGAGGCGAAAGCGAAGATTGGAATATCAAGCCAGATAAGCGGGTTTGGTCCCATTTGCTCGCGGATATGCACCGTCGGCAAGAGGAAGAACAAACTATCGACGAACATCAGTAGATAAGAGATGTTACCCGTTAGATGAAATGTCGCTTCGACTTTGGATTTGCGGGAAATATCTGAGGCCCAAATCGTCGGGAGAAGTTTCTTCATAACTTCAATCGCGCCTTTAGCCCAACGGTGTTGTTGAATTTTAAAGGCGTTCATATCCTCTGGAATTTCACTTGGGCAGCAAATATCGGGACGATAGATAAATTGCCATCCCTGCATCTGAGCCCGGTAGCTTAAGTCCGTATCTTCCGTTAGGGTATCAGCGCGCCAACCACCCGCATCGATAATGGTTTCTTTACGCCACAGACCCGCCGTGCCGTTAAAATTAAAGAAGACACCTTTGCCATATCGCGTAATTTGCTCAATCCCGAAATGGGCATCAAGCATCACGGATTGCAATCGGGTCAGCATGTTCTTTTCGCTATTCAAATACGTCCAACGCCCTTGGACAAGACCTACTTTAGGATCCGCAAAATGCGGAAGAGCTTTTAATAGAAAGTCTGGATTGGGAATAAAATCTGCATCAAATATCGCGATAAATTCGCCTTTCACATCATCCATAGCATCCGACAACGCACCAGCCTTATAACCTCGGCGAGAGGCGCGGCGAACATGATCAATATCAAAGCCTAATCTCTGATATTGCGCCACGCATTCCGCAACTATATCAACGCTTTCATCCGTTGAATCATCAATCACCTGAATATGTAATTTGTCCTTTGGGTAATCAAAGGCTGTCACCGCATCGATAATACGTTTAGCCACAAATTTTTCATTATACATGGGCGTCTGCACGGTAATGTGCGGATAATCACCTTCCCAACTCGGAGGCTCGACATCATGATTGACAGTCTCAAAAACACGCTTTGCGACAAAACTATGATAAATACGGTGCGCGCCATAAAGGCATAATATGGCGACAAGACAATAATGCGTTATCAAAATGAAGAGAGCGAAAAGGGACACTGTTTAGCCTCTAAAACGTCGCGACAAGCGCAACTTGGATATTTGTACCCTTCAGCGTGTTATCGCCATAAACCGCTGTGGTACCTGTAATTTCGCCCGCGACTGTATCCGTGAATTTATATCCAGCCGTATACTCTAAGCGGCCTAAATCAAATTCTAACGGAAGCTGTGGATTAACAGCATTCACAAGCGCGCCTTGAGCGCCCGTTGCCGCATCCGAACTACTTGCGGCATGAATACCGTCGAGTTTGGTGCGGAGATATGTCCGCTCATTCACATCAAACCCATATTCGACCAAGAAGCGAAATTCATCAACGGGGTCGTCAGTCCGTACGCGGTAACCGAGTTCCAGACCACCATAGCCTAAAGCGCCAAATGATTTGCCGAATAAAAGTTTGCCTTCGAAGTCTTCTTGTCCGTTACCTAAAGGGAGTTCAGAGTCATCGCTATAAAGGTAAGGGGCTTTGAACAGGCCTTGCACTGAGACAATAACAGGTCCGTCTATAAGACGATATCTGAGGCCTACATCAACATCACCGATGCCTGAACCTGATGTTGTTTGTCCATCTGATGTATTTTCAAGATCAGAAAAGGCTCCCGTTGCAAAGAATGTTAAATCATCTTTGAGGCCATGTTCAAAATAGACATTGAAATTCGTGTTTCTGAAATTTTCGAACCCATCTTCTGGACCAAATCTGCTACTGGTTTCAAAAAAGTTTACAGCGCCTTTTAAATAGGTATCGCCTTGTTTAGCGGTCCACGCTCCAGCTGAAGCAGCCGTAGGGATAGCGGTCATTAAGGCAATGACGGATAGGGTTTGAGTAATTCTTTTTATCATGACATCTCTCTTTTTATATGCCCAGTATTTGATGTGGCTTTGTCGATTTTCTTCTAACGACAATTCAAGAGTAGTAACGTCACAAGGCTCTAGCTAACGGTCACATAATAGTCAGTGGAGTACACGATCTCATCACAGCTTTATGAACGGTAGTTTATTACCTTATCTTTCGACAGAGTTTGTGGGTAATTTGATTTTGCAATATTGGCACAATCGACTTATGGATTCGGCTATGACCCTAAAAATGACAGCGAAACTCAATACCTCACCCGTTGCACCTAAAGCGCGAAAAATTCCAACCCAGACCACACAGCTTGGGTTTGCACGAATAGATGACTATGCATGGATGAAGGATGAAAACTGGCAAGCGGTTATGGCCGATACATCCAAACTCGACTTGGGTATTCGCGAGCACCTTGAGGCTGAGAACGCTTATACGGAGGCGGTCACGAAAGATCTCACCGACCTGAAAGACGAAATTTTTGAAGAGATGAAAGGGCGGCTCAAAGCCGATGCCACCTCTGTACCCTCCCCTGATGGAATATGGGCCTATAATCATCGTTACCGCAAAGGCGATCAACATGGCCTCTATGAGCGCACGCCCATTGACGCCGCCAGCAAAGACCCAAATGGTAAGCCCCAAACCATCTTAGACGCGGAAATCCTTTCCAAAGATTATCCCGCATTTTTCGATTTGGGCAGCGTTACCCATAGTGATGACCAACACTGGCTGGCCTATAGTCTCGACGCGACGGGGGCTGAGAATTACGAAGTCTTTATCAAAGAGATAGGCGTCAAAGAAATAGGCGGTGACACGAAACCCACGGGCATCACGAAATCCGCGGGGGGGCTGCAATGGGCGCTGGATAACGCAACCCTGTTCTGGGTCGAGCGCGATGATAATCAACGCCCCTATGCTGTCTTTGCCAAAAATATTCATGATAAAGCGGCCAAGCCACGCTTGGTTTATAAAGAAAGCGATCCCGGATTTTTCGTCTCTGTTGGCGAGAGCGATAGCGGAAATTTCATCGAGATCAGCGCGCATAATCACACAACAACTGAGATATGGCTTATCCCCTCAGCTAAGCCAGACACCCCTCCCGCTTGTGTCTCACCGCGTCAGGCTGGACGTGAATATAGCCTGAGCGATCACGGCGAGCATTTCTATATCTTGACCAATACGGGCGGCGCTGTGGATTTCCAAATTATGCGCGCGCCTATATCGGAGCCCGCTTCTGAAAATTGGGAACCCTTCTTTCCCCATCAATCAGGCACGCTTATTTTGGGCGTCACGGCCTATCAAAACTTCCTCGTGCGATTGGTACGAGAAAACGCCCTGCCCCGAATTATCATTCGCGATATGAGCTCCGGTGACGAGCATGATATTGCCTTTGATGAAGCGGCTTACAGCCTCGGTCTTGGCGGGGGTTATGAATATGATACGCCGTGGCTACGCTTTGCCTATTCTTCACCGACAACGCCGCGCCAGACATTTGATTATAATATGAAAACCCGAGAGCGCGTGCTGCGCCAGACCCAAGAGGTACCGAGCGGGCATAACCCGAGTGACTATAAATGCGAACGGGTCTTGATTACGGCCCGCGACGGAGAAAGCGTGCCCGTCACCCTTATTATTCGCGCCGATACGCCCAAAGATGGCAGCGCGCCGCTCCTGCTCTATGGGTATGGGTCTTACGGCATGACCATGCCTGCGGGCTTTCGGACAAGCTTGCTCTCGCTCGTCGATCGCGGCTTTGTCTATGCTATCGCTCATATTCGCGGCGGCATGGCCAAGGGCTATCAATGGTACCTCGATGGTAAGCTGGAGAAGAAAGAGAACACCTTCAACGATTTTGTCGATGCAGGCCGCGCGCTATGTGATCTGAATTATAGCTCGCGCGGCAATGTCATTATTCATGGGGGCTCAGCGGGGGGCTTATTGGTCGGCGCGGCGCTTAACCAAGACGCGGATATGCTCGGCGGTATGATCGCGGCGGTACCCTTTGTTGATGTACTCAACACAATGTCGGATGACACCCTCCCCCTCACCCCGCCCGAATGGCCGGAATGGGGCAACCCTCTGACGGATAAGCAAGCCTATAAAAATATCGCCGCCTATTCGCCTTATGATAATGTGGCCAAGCGCGATTACCCGCCTATGCTTATTACGGGCGGTCTCACCGACCCTCGTGTGACCTATTGGGAACCTGCCAAATGGGCGGCCAAACTGCGCGAGCATCAAACAGGCGACGCGCCAGTGCTGCTCAAGATAAATATGGAAGCCGGCCATCAAGGCGAAGCAGGACGCTATAACGCGCTTAAGGAAACGGCCTTTGAATATGCGTTTGCGGTTGCTGTGTTAGCAGTGAGCTAACGCTCTGAACGGACACTTTCAACATAGCTTGGCAAGTATTCCAAACATTTGCGGTCATCGATTCTAAACCAAGTGACATCATTGTCGTAAGCCTGCTTGATTTGCTGAAAACACAGTTCTTGTTCAATTGAACTTTGGAAAACATACCGTTTATCTTTAACTTCCACATTAGGTGGACGAGCTGTCTGCTCAAAATGATCCCAGCCTTGCTTGAGATTTTTCCAAAATTCATAATTGGGATTATCTTTGAACTTATCCATATTGACGTCGCTCATTTCAAAAGGAAAAATATGGACTCTCACGAAAGGCTGCCCAGTATTTAGAGCGGCTTGCAGAAGAGTATAAATCTCTTCAATCCCGTCATCCATCATGGCGTAACAGCCGATGGAGACGCAGTCGCCATGCACCATCAGGTAATCGCCTGTTCGGCCGTGAGCACTGTCAAAGGCGTTGGGGTATCCTAAATTAAAGCTCAGATGATAACTCGAATTGGGGTTGAGCCGCGCGGGCGTAACAAAATAAAACCCTTCAGGTGATTGCCTATCGCCTTGTTTTAACTTCGGCCCAAGCGCCCCAGAATAAGTACAAATATCCCATGATTTGAAAAAGATGAAAATCCCGTTGGAGTTTTCCACAAAGGCTTGCAATTTACCTGTTCCTGTCTCTCCGTTTTTGGTTTTGAGAATACGGAAAAAGACGGGATTTCCGAGGGATAGGTTTTTTGCCTCGAGCGCTGTTTCGAGTTTGGGAGTCCAGCTAGATATAGCCTTTTCACTGCGGGCAGATTTTGTCATTTCCGCATATGCAGGGGCACACTGCAAAAGCATAATGAGTAGCATTATTGCGATATATGAAAATCTCATGGACCAATAATGTTAGCTTAATCTGTCAAAAGAAAGGCATTGCCCCGTATCATGTCTTCATTACCCTGTGTCATCTCTTCGACACCCCACCCCCTATTCTGGGATAAGATTGCCGCGCTCATCATTGAGGCGGTAGGTGACTTTGTTCTCTACACCAATCCGCGATACATTGCGTCCATTGACCACTTTGGGATTATATTTCCATTTTTGAACGGATTTAACCGTCGCACTTTCAAACACCTTTTGGGTGCAATATGTGGCGCTTACATTAAACGGGGCACCATCAGGGCTAACATCGAAACGAACATTACAATGACCCGACTTTTCTGCACGGGGCGGCATATTAGGGGGTATACGCACAAGCGGCTGCGCATCCCTATCAGACACAGCTATCGTGAAAATTTGGCTTTCAAGTTTAGGGGGATCAAAAGTTGGTATTCTTCCATCAAGCGTGGCTATACGTTCCGTTGGTTTACCCGCGATAACACGCTCAATTGTTGGTGGCGGCGGCGGAGTTTTAACACGCTGTGTAAGTTTCGGTGGCTCTCGGTCAAAAACCTCCTCAATATCTTCAACAACCGGATTAATCTCAAAACCCAAAGTCTCTCCCTTCTCCTGAGGTTGAAACTCTGTGGCGATCATGGCCGCCATAAAAAGACCTAAGGCCGTTGTGGCGCCAATGGCAAATCCTGCGCTTGGTACAAATCGTTTAATGCTCATTATATCCTCCCAGACTATTTATTATGATACAACATAACATAATTATCTTAAAAATGCAATAATATAACACATTTTATCTAAGACATAAAAAAAACCTCGCTCAGTTTCCTAAGCGAGGTTGATGTTTTTAAATATATCGCGATCTAGCCGTCGACTATTTTCACGCGGAATTTGCTGTCATATTCAGCCTTGAAACTTAGGCATTTGGGATCATCCACTTTGAACTCACCAACAAAGACTTCGGCGTCATAGCCTTGCTTAATCATCTGGAAACAAAGCTCTTTCTCAACAGAAAGTTCGAACTCACAGCGATTTTCAACAGCTTGCCCTTCTGCTTGAATGAAAGATATCCATTTCTTGGCATTGCGCCCTTCACGGGACGAACTTGGCACTTGTTCGAAAGCATTGATGGCATTGGCGCGAGCTTTATTAATCGGCGCAGCGGCCTTTTGAGCATCTGTCATTTCGCAATTAATCCGCTCTTGCTTTTGTGTTTCCTCATAGCGGCATGTTGCGATGAGCATCCATGATTTACCCGCATCATAGCCCTTATTAATCGCGCTCTTAAACGCCGTTTCGGCCTTCACGCATTGTCCTTCATTATAAAGCGCCTCGCCAAGATCTGCATAAAGCTTAGCTTGGCCTGAACTTGCAGCCGCTTGTTCAAGAACCGGAATAGCGCGCTTATATTCGCGGGCCTGACGGAAAAGCGAGGATAGCTGCACCATTTTATCTGATGAGCGCGAAATACGATTGGCATTCATTTCTTTTTCGAGAATTTGCGCGGCCTGATATGGCATATCGTAGAAACTGTAATATTGAACGACTTTTAGAAGGTCAGACTCAGTATTTAAAGCTCCCCCTAAATAGAGCATTTTAGTGACTTCAAAAGCTTCCTGCTCGCGGCCACCATTGGCCAGCATAGACGCCCAAGCATCCCATAAGGTTTTATCTTCAGGCCAGCGGTTGATCATTTGTTTAACGATATCGGCCTGTCGCCCTTGTTGGCCCAGATTGTTGTAAAGGAAGTTCATCAAGTCAAAATGCTTACGCTCTTTCGGACTAGCGGCATTAAACCACTTTTCCGCCCAAGGCAGCGCACGCGAATAATTTTCAGACTGTACCCAAGCCTGAGTTAGCATCTCGATATATTGAGGTTTTTGTTGACCGCCTCGGTTGAGGTAATTTTCCAAAGCGCCTGCGCCCTGTGCATATTGACCATCAGCAATCATCAACTGCGCAATATTAACCCGCAGAGAATCTGCTTCATTGGGCAACAAACCGCCTGCATTAATCGCGTTTTGGAAAGAACTAATCGCAGGTCCATATTGATTAAGCTCGTAATAGCTCGCGCCCTGCATTTGATTGATCGTAGAGCGCTCATAAGCATTTAACGGTGAAATATTCAAAGCTTCACTGAGTTTACTCAATGCGGCGCTATGCTGATTACTATTGATGAACTGAAGGGCCGCGTTAACAACCTCACCAGCTTTAGCAGAGAACTGACGGCCTTCCGTCTGCCCGTAAGCCGCAGTGGTAATCCCCGATACACCGATAACGCCAAAACATAAAGCTGTACCACTCAGCAGGCTCATAAGAGACTTTTTCGAAATTTCTCGTAGCATATGCTAACTCCGTTTATCTTGCTTTGCCTGTCAAGCTACCCCTTGAAGGCCATTATTAGAATCAAGGAAGATCCTTCATTCGTCTATTCTGGAATAATTTTACCGCGCTCATCCGTCAGGCGAAAAGATATTTTACTCTCCACACCTGATCGAGATACAGTCCGTCCATCAACAATCTTCGGATTATATTTCCACTTCTGTACGGATTTCGTCGAAGCCCGTTCGAAAAGTTTCTGAGTACAATATGTTGCTACAACATTAAATGGCGCACCTTCTGGGCTCACATCAAATCTCACACGGCAATGGCCTGATTTTTCAGCGCGTGGCGGCATAATCGGCGGAATACGTACCAAAGGCTGTGCATCACGATCTGAAACCTGAATTTTAAAATTCTGTCTGTCGATCTTAGGAGCTTCAAATTCCGGGATAGCGCCTTCCAATGAAGCAATACGTTCTTGTGGTTTAGACGCTTGCTGGCGTTCAATAGTTGGCGGCGGCGGCGGCGTTACAACCTTTTTGACCTTTTGAACTTTAGTCTCGCGTTTGATGACTTTAATATCCTCAACTGTCGGATTGATTTCAAAAGATGCCGAAGCCAGCTTTTCTTGGGGTTTAAATTCTTCCGCAATCAACGTCATCATAAGGACAAAAAGTCCAATAGTGATAACAGCAGCTACCGGAATACCTAATATCCAACGAACTATATTACCCATTCGTCAATCTCCTATTTTGTACCAACACGGGTCGTGATACCTAGATCTTGCATCAATTCCTGTACGGACATAACGACTCCGACTTCAGTGTCTTTGTCGGCATTAATAATAGCTTCCGCCTTTGGGTTCTCATCGCGCATAGACAGAATAACTGGACGAATTTCATCCAAATCGTAAGGGCGCTTATCAATCCAGACTTCATTAGCTGAATTTATCGCAATGAGAATGGAAGGCGCCCAAGCCTTAGTTGTATCTGCTTCGGGTTTAAACGGGTCGATACCCGGTGTTTTGACGAATACAGATGTTACGATGAAGAAGATTAGAAGAATAAACACAACATCCAACATGGGTGTCATGTTGAGTTCTGTATCTTCTTCTTGAACGATAGTGCTTCTACGACGTCCCATAATGTTACCTTATCACAATATTATGCATCATTCAATCCGCAATGACAGTGCTATGACTGCCCGCGTAGAATTTCAATTTTTGAAGCTAGACCTTTTGTATCAAGCTCATCTTTAAGACCCACCAGTAATTCGTGTCTGGCACCTTCGTCCAAACGTAAAATCACGCTAGCACCCGGCTTATCCGCTAATAATCGCTCAACCCGTAGGGCAACGCGGTCACATGTCGTTCTGTTTCCATCAACCGAACACTGATCGCGACCATCAACATAGACTGTAATAGCTGGCGTAGATTTGCTTGGCACATCACTATCCGGCGGTGGTGGTGGCTGTGTTAAATCAACCCCCTTCTCATCCAGAAATGTAGCCGTAACGATGAAGAAGATAAGCATGATAAACACGATATCGAGCATCGGTGTCATGTTGACTTCGGCTTCATCCCCTTGTTTATTTCGACGTCCTCGTCTCATAATTTTATCCTAATTTGGCCTTAGCCTATTTGTAACTCATCTGAGAAACGCGCTGTTTCGCGAATGCTCCAACGTGGGAGAACTGTTGAAAAATATAGCCCGAACAAGGCCACAACCATGCCCGCCATCGTTGGTATCGTCGCCTTAAAGACGCCGCCAGCCATAAGACGTGCATTGGATGATCCTGATAACGCCATAACGTCAAACACTTCGATCATGCCTGTCACGGTGCCTAAGAGCCCCAAAAGAGGCGCAAGCGCGACTAATGTCTTGATAATACCGACATTGGCCTCCGTTTTCTCTTTAACCTGAGACACCATCTCGTCACGGATCGCCAAAGCTTTCCAAGATGATTTATCAGTCCTTGCATTCCATTCATTTTTAAGCCGTGCTTTTGTTGGCTTGTGAGCGAATAGATAATAAGCCATCCGCTCGAAAATGAAGGTCCACATGGCAAATGCCAAAAGCATAATCCAGAAGAGAACGTTCCCGCCAGTCCCCAGAAATTCCTGGAGACCGTTAAATATATTAATCATAATCTGATCCTTTCTGTACGAGTGGACCGAGGATTAGACGCCGCGGCTTTCAACGTGACGCGCGACGATACCGGCTGACTGCTCTTCAAGCGTGCCTTGAATACCGCGAGCCAGAGACGAACAGAAGCTGTGCAGGATAAGAAGCGGGATAGCCGCAATCAGACCCAACATGGTTG
>CAYYMI010000035.1:0-28549 GCA_964472905.1 uncultured Hellea sp.
ACCTATACCTGAAACCTTACATCAAAATGGTACATAAAAAAGGGGCTGGACAATTGCCAATACTCCGGTTTTCAAAGTTAAAGGAACCCCCGATAACAATACTATCCTAGCGCGTACGCAGGCTGGAATTGTCAAAATCAAAGCTAAGGCTCAAAGCCCTGCAACAGCGCTTTGGAAAAGCATTATCTCCGTCTTGATTAAAGAAACCGATTTTTAGATATATTATTTAGACGAAGCCCAGCCGCTCTCTTCTAATATCATCTCTATCGTCTTTGGGTCTTTGGAAAAAACCAACCGCATTGTTGCAATATCAGCTTTGGCGTGTTCAGATTGACCCAAGACTTTACGAAAGCGTAACAAGCGCGCCCATCCCTGAGGATCATCAGGGTTATCTTTAATTTTTTGCGCCAGTCCTTGCACCATACCTAATATCATTTGCCGCCGATCATCCGCGCTCATATTTTCAGCCGCTTCTATATCAGACTGGCTTGGGCCTGATAGTCGCGACTTCGCAAACGCGCGCGCCCGTTCTAATTCAGTTTTTATCGTCTGATCTTGTCCTGATAATTTCAAAGCTTCATCATAGGCTATGAAGGCCTCATTAAATCGCTCCAAGCTCATGAGGCTACGGGCATAGAGCATCCACCCCTCCAAGGAATTAGGTTTTTTTTCTAGAGTTGCAGCCAGACGCTCAATGAGTTCATCGGTTAAACCATTTTCCAAGCCCGGCTGACGCATGTCAGATGTCTTAATGTGGTCACCACTTTTATTTTTCGCAAAATCTGGCGACCCAAGAGTCATATAGAGGCCTAAAACGCTCAACAAAATAATAGCTGACAAAACACCTGATAGTAAAAAAGAAGGCTTTTGCGCGGGTTCAGGAACCTGTGTTTTAAGCGTTAGAACTCGGCGTTCTAACTCCGTCTTTTTTGCTAAAAGCGTTTTAGAAGGACCTGTCTCACTATCTCTTTCAGCTTCGATTTCAGCTTCGATTTCGGCCTCTAACTTTTTGATCTCGGCCAGATAGCTCACAGCTTCAGAGGTTTCAGTCTGCGGCGTAATTTTACTGCGGTACAAAGGCGCGCAAATAAATAATAACGTCAGTAAAATCAGACAAACAGTTGCGATCCAAATCATGACGATATCTCATTTTTTAAGTCCTCTAGCCTTGATATCTCATCAGGCGTTAATGGCGCGGTGTCTTGTGATTCAGTCAAAGATTTACGAGATACGCTTAGAAACCATAGCAAAAAAGCGCCGAGTAATATGAACGGACCAAACCAAAGTATATAGGTGTTTTTTTGAACAGGCGGTTTCAATAAAACATAATCGCCATAGCGCTCGCGCATATATTCAATAACATCATCAGGACTATCGCCCATACGTATTCGTTTACGCACAATCACTCGCATATCTTTGGCAAGGGGCGCATCAGATTCGCTGATAGACTGATTTTGACACACAACACATCTTAAGGATCGTTCAATGATACGGGCCTGTTCTTCAACTTTACTGTCTGATGGCGCAGCATATGCGTTCATCATGAGACCTAAGAAGCTCAGCACGGTAATAACCATGTATTGAACGAATTTCATGTAATACTTCATGAGGGTGATTTAGCTTCGTCTTGAAATGACTTAATAAGCGGCAAAAGCGTATTGTCCCAAACGTCACGCGTTATAATCCCAATATGTTTATAGCGAATATATCCTGATTTATCGGTCAGGAAACTCTCTGGCGCTCCGGTCACGCCCAATTCTATAGCTAGCAAACTTTCATCATCGAAAATAATTTTAGAATAAGGATTTTGATAACGTTCTAACCAACGCTCAGCTTTATCCCGCTCATCCCGCCAATTTATCCCGACAATTTGAATGTCATCTCGGTTTTGAAGTTCAACTAACATAGGATGCTCTTGAATACAGGCGACACACCAAGATCCAAAAACATTGATTAAAGTCACCTCTCCTACCAAGTCTGAATTTGTATATATTTTTTCAGGCGCATAAAGATCGCTTAGGCTGAACTCGGGAAAAGGTTGATTAATTGCCTCTGAGGGTAAAATTCTAGGGTCTTTGGTTAAACCTATGGCAAAACCGATAGTCAAAAGCAAAAAGAGAAGAAGAGGCCAGATTGCACGCATATTAGGCTCCTTCCTGCAAACTGATGTTATCCGGTTGCATTACGTTTGATATTACACGTCTTTGTTTAAACCGCCGATCAGTTAGAGAGACAAAACCCGCTAATGCCATTAAAAACGCCCCGACCCATATCCAAATAATAAAAGGATGATAATAGGCACGGATGACCCATCCTCGCTGACTATCGCCTTCACTTATGCTGGCAAAAAGCGTAGGGCCGAGACCTAAATGAAATCCCGCTTCCGTCGTGACCATATTCCGCACCTGATAAAATCGTTGTTCTGATTTTAGTGTTGTTATCTCACGCCCTTCTAGCGTGAGGTCGAACGTGGCTGATAAAAACTCATAATTATCCCGACGGCCAGGTTCTATATTTTTCAGTGTAAAGTCATAACCCGCAACTGAGATAGTTTCGCCAATATTTATGCGCTTCACCTCATCAACGGCCCAAACAGACATGATTGTGGCGCCTGCAGTAAATATCGCCACGCCAATATGCGCCAAAAGAAATCCATAGACAGCGGCGGGTTGGGCTTTCAGGCGTTTAAGAACTTCACTTAATGAGTGTTGTCCCCATCCAATTTTTTGGCCTAACGCTTTTACAGTTCCATAAGCAAGATAGGCCGCTAAAGCTAATCCCAGACCTCCGAATATGGTTTTTCCAAACACGGCAAAGAGGCTCCAAATTACTATGATAATGACTGCGGCTCTGACGGCGAATTTTTTAAGCGCCTTAGTCATATTACCTCTCCATTTTAACAAAGGTCCAAAGCCCATAAATCCAATAAGCAAAAGCATGATGGGCGCGAAGGTGAGATCAAAGTAAGGTTTACCGACTGTGATTTTCTCATTCATGATTGCATCAATTAACAAGGGATAAAACGTGCCTAAAAACACTGTAGCGGTCGCGATAATGAGCAAAATGTTATTCAGAATAAGGCCCCCTTCACGGGACATGAATTTAAAGCCTTGCGCCCCTCTTAATGTATTAGCTCTGAGAGCGTAAAGCGCGAGAGCTCCTCCCGTCAATAAAAGTAAAAGCGCCAAAATAAATACGCCTCTAGCAGGATCAACAGCAAAGGCATGCACACTGACTAAAACACCTGATCTGACAACAAATGTCCCGATAAGACTAAGAGAAAAAGCGGCAATTCCTAACAAGACTGTCCAACTCGCCATTGTGTGACGCGTCCCAAGCATCATAATTGAGTGAAGCAAAGCTGTCCCGACAAGCCAAGGCATGAAGGACACATTTTCAACAGGGTCCCACATCCACCAACCACCCCAGCCTAATTCATAATAGGCCCAGACCGATCCTAAAGTGATACCAATGGTTAGAAAACTCCAGGCCAGTAAAACCCAAGGACGAAGCCATTGTGCCCAGACAGCATCCACACGCCCTTCTATTAAGGCCGCGACTGAAAATGAAAATGCTATGGAAAAACCAACATACCCTAAATATAAAAAGGGAGGATGAATGGCCAAACCTGGGTCCTGCAAGAGAGGGTTTAACCCTTGCCCGTTAAGAGGCGATGGATCCAGCCGGAGAAAAGGATTTGATGTAAATAAAATAAAAGCTAAAAATCCGGCGCCAATCATCCCTTGAACAGCCAGCGCTCGAGCTTTGAGTGTCATCGGCAAGGTTTTCCCATACACGGGAACGAGAGCTCCGAAGAAGGCTAATATTAAGACCCAAAGCATCATCGAGCCTTCATGGTTTCCCCATACACCAGAAATTTTATAAATTAACGGCTTATCGGTATGCGAATGCATTGCGACTAACTTCGTGCTAAAATCAGACGAAATAAAACTGACTGTGAGCAATCCAAAAGACAGTGCGATCAATAAAAATTGCGCGATAGCGACTCGGTCGCCCAATTCCATATATCTAATATTATGTCGATGAGCACCCACCAATGGGATACAGGCTTGTGCAAGGGATAACACAAAGGCTGTGATCAATAAGATATGTCCAAATTCAGGAAGCATTAATAGGCTCTATCAAAACAGCTAACACTGTTGCGTAAACATTATCAAGGTGACTCAATGACCTTAATATAAGCTCATCATGACCGTCGTCACGGTGACAAAATTGTCACACGTTAAAATAGTTATTCAGACCATCTTTATTTTATTTTGAAAGCCTATATTACTCAAATTATGCGCGCACCGACTCCACATGATTACATCCGTACATATGAAGACGCTGTTAGAGGTTTAAAACAAAATCCAACTGACCCAGCGCTCCAGCACAAAGCCGTTCTCGCTCTTGCAAGAGCGGGGTCGACAAAGCTCGCTCTGTCAGAATATGACCGCTATGATCTGACCTCGGTGCGTCATCATGAAGATATTATGTCGCTCGGCGCTCGGCTATCTAAAGATTTATATTTAGCGAGTTCAGGGAAAGAAGCTCTCGTACATGCGCGCGATGCCGCCCATAAATATGAGGACGCTTATAAAGACTCGCATGGGTTTTACTCAGGCATAAATGCGGCGACAATGGCCTTAGTGGCAAATATGCCAACTGAACAAATCACCGATAGAAGTAAAAATATATTGGACAGTTTGCCGACAAAAGAAAATCTAACATCGGAAGAGCATTATTTTATCGAAGCGACACGCGCAGAGTGTTTCTTACTCTTAGGGAAACTTCAAGAGGCACGAAAAAGTTTAGTTTCCGCTATATCTCATGATCCTTTAAATTATACGGCGCATGCCTCTACCCTCAAACAATTTAGAATGATTTTAGCGCATCAAAATCTATCTAATGATTGGCTTTCAAAATTAACCGCCCCGCAAGCCGTCCATTTCGCCGGCCATATTTTTGGACTTGAAGGTGAAGACACCCAAGCAGTCAGGTCACTATCGAAAGCTCAGATTAACGCTCTAAAAATTCAAATTTCAGATGCCATCCAAAAACATGATATAGGCTTTGCCTATGGCGCTCTCGCGGCTGGTTCGGATATTGTGATGGCAGAGGCTTTTTTAGAAGAAGGCGTTGAGCTTAATTTAGTTCTGCCAACATCCAAGACAGATTTTATCGAAAAATCAGTCATCCCTTTTGGGAAAGGGTGGAAGACCCGTTTTACCAAATGTTTTAAACATGCCAGTTCTGTAACGATATTATCGTCTTCGCAAACTTGGCCAAGCGCTCATGAGAATAAGTTTTGCGGACAATTTGCGATGGGGCAAGCAATACTCAAAAGCCAAGTGCTCTCGACCCGAGTCTCCCAACTTTTAATATGGAATGAAAAATCTGATGGAACCTATACTTCCATCCATGCCCAAGATTGGTCAAAAACGGGTAGAGATCAGATTATAACGAACTTAACGGCATCATCAGTCAAATCTAACAAGCCTGTTTTGGGTCCGTCCAAAACGGATACTGTGATATGCATGGCTCGCTCTGATAATGATAAGATAGAGATGTTCGAAACAGTCTTAGATACGGCTCGAAAGGCGTTTAAAATAAAGGCCTCTAAGCCTAGCGTCCAAATCGGTCTTCATGCCAGCAATAAGACGTCACATAATGACGATACTTCGATATCTCTTGCCAATGCCGCTTTTACAAACGGCATCGCCGCCTCTGAAAATTTCGCAAGCCTCCTCGCGCTTTCAGATGAAGACGAATTCCATATTAATTATGCAGGTTCGCAAGGTAGTATCAGGGCTTATACCCTTAGCCCTCGACAATCTATTTAACAGAGGCTTTTAGCTTTTCAGGGGATTGAATTACCAATGCCCCCGGTTCTCGTGAAACGATACCTTTTTTTTGAAGTTCACTAACCGTTCGCGAAACCGTCTCCCTTGTCGAATTAATCCGCAGAGCTAAATCTACAAAAACAGGGTTAGGCCTTACAATATGCCTGTTAGGATCTACTCCAATCGGATTAGACATGCGGATAAGCTCAGCACAGACACGACCTTTGGCTGACAACGTTAGAGCCTCGACTAACCTGCGCATCATCATATCCAAACGCTCGGCCAAATCTCTAGCAAAGACAACACCAATCTCGGAATTGCTCTCGAACATTTCAGGGATAGAATTGACTGGAACCAGCAACGCAACTATATCCGTCTCAGCCGTGATTTCAAAATTCACAGGGGATTGAGTCAAAAAGGATGTATGTCCAAAAAATTCACCTTCGGAAAAACGGCCTAACCACGTTTCATCTCCGTTTTCAGAATAAGAGACAGCTTTAGCCGTTCCAGACAGAATTAGCCCAACATGCTCTGACAGTTCACCTTGGAAATTAATAGGGTCTTCGGGCGCGTAAACTTTCTTAGAAGACTTTTTTTCAAGGGCTTTGAACCACGGTTGATCTTTACTCACCAACACACCGTAATCCTTTTGATGATTTACATAGATATACCATTGCGTGAGCGCCCTCCCCTAATTACATCCTTAATGACATTAGCGGCCGGTAACTTCAAGTCTAAGACTTCCATGTCGTAAAGGCCTAAAATTCGCCATTGTCGTAATATGCAATTTATTGCATAGCTTAATCATGAGTTCTGATAAAATACATGACATGGTCATAATTGGCGCAGGTCTATCCGGGATTGGAGCGGCTTGCCGCTTTCGAACGCAATTCCCAAATGATAGCCTGGCGGTTATAGAAGCCCGAGATGCTATTGGCGGAACTTGGGATTTGTTCAGATATCCCGGCATCCGCTCAGATTCCGATATGCTAACACTCGGATATGACTTCAGGCCCTGGGTGGGCGCAAAGACCTTAGCTGATGGACCCTCTATTCGAAACTACGTTAAAACCGTGGCACAAGAATATGACATCACGCCCTATATCCAATTTAATTCAAAAGTGATTGCGCTGGACTTCTCATCTGACACAGACCTTTGGACTCTAACTATCCAAGACAGCACGTCAGAAAAAACACGTAAAATTAGAACTCGATTTATTGTCTCTGCCGCGGGTTATTATAAATATGAGGAAGGCTATACACCCACTTTTGAAGGCCGGGATGATTTTCACGGCGACATTATTCACCCACAACATTGGCCAGAAGGTTACGATTATAAAGACAAAAACATCATCGTGATTGGATCTGGCGCAACCGCAGTAACCCTCGTTCCTGAGCTCGCAAAAACGGCCAAACATGTAATCATGCTGCAACGCTCCCCGTCATATGTTGCGTCAATTCCAGCGACTGATCGTCTTGGAAATTTTTTCAGACACATATTACCGGCCAATACCGCGTATAAAATTAACCGCGCTAAAAACATTTGGATCACGCGGATGATGTATAACAACGCTCGAAAAAAACCCGAAAAATCTAGAGAATGGTTTCGCAAAAAAACGCTTAAAGCTTTGGGACCCGACTACCCAGTCGATAAACATTTTAACCCCTCTTACAATCCTTGGGATCAACGTGTGTGTATGATTCCAGATGAGGACATGTTTATCGCTATTCGTGAAGGACGGGCCAGTGTCGAAACAGACCATATTGAGCGGTTCACAAAGAGCGGTATCAAACTTAAATCTGGTCAGAACTTAACCGCCGATGTCATTATTACCGCTACAGGATTAAATGTTGTCTTTGGCGGCGAGGCGGATATTTCAATTGATGGGCAAGACGTTAACCCAGCGGATAGCTATGGCTATAAAGGTATGATGTATTCTGATATCCCTAATATTGTGACAGTCTTTGGCTATACCAATGCCTCTTGGACATTAAGGGCAGACCTTATTTCACAATTTGCCGTCCGACTCGTTAATCACATGAAACGTAACAACCATACGCGGGCCGTCCCGGTCGCACCTGAGGGCATGCCTCGAAATCCCTGGATTGATTTTCATGCCGGATATCTTTTACGGGTTATGGATGAACTCCCCGCACAGGGTGACCGCCATCCTTGGCTTAATATACAAGACTATAAGACAGATCAAAAATTGATGCTCCAAGACCCTATTGATGATGGGGCTTTAGTGTTTTCAACAAAAACCTTACAACAAGTTGCTGCAGAATGAGCGATATCTATAAGAATAAAATATGTGTGATTACTGGCGCGGCCTCAGGCATTGGACGAGCATTAGCCATTACACTCGCGGAACAGGGCGCCGTTATAGCCCTATCTGATATTAACGAAACTGGATTATCTGAAACCGTTGAAATGGTCGGCGGTAGTAACAAAATCATGAATGATGTTTTTGATATGGCCGATGCGGAGGCTATTGCGAGCTATGCCCAAAAAGTTGAACAAACATTAGGTGCTGCTGATTACGTGTTTAATGTTGCTGGTCTCACCCGCGTGGGAAACTTCGTCGATACGCCTCTTGAATCCATGGAAAAAGTTATGGACGTTAATTATTGGGGTGTTGTTCGTATGTCCAAAGCCTTTCTTGATCAGATTTTGTCTAAAAAAGGAACGCTTGTGAATATATCCAGCGTCTTTGGCTTTATTGGATATGCAGGACAAACACATTATTGTGCCTCAAAATTTGCAGTTCGCGGCTTTACAGAAACCCTAGCGCAAGAACTTAAAGGGACGGACGTTGGTATTTGCAGTGTTCACCCCGGCGGTATCGCGACAAACATCGCTCGTAACGCTATTGCCGATAAACTCCCTGATAATGGGGCAAGCCGTGAGGAGATGGACGCCGCTTTTGATAAAATGGCAATTACATCACCCGAAAAAGCGGCGAAAGTTATCTTGAAAGGCGCGGCTAAAAAGAAACAGCGTATCTTAATTGGATCAGATGCACGGGTGATCTCCTTGGTTTCAAGGTTATTTCCTGTTGGTTACTCTAAAATTCTCGAAAAATATTCTGGCAACAATGTCATTTTGGGAGATAAGCCCTAGGCTTTCATAACAATTTTGAATAGCGAGTCTGCGTCATTTTTATGTTAAGCAGCTTGCCCGACTCTTCTAAGCGGCATAAAGGCAATCATGGCAAAGTTTTCTCCAAAGATTGAAACCAAATCTCAGATGATTAAACATCTTGAGTCAGGCTGTAAGCCCAAAGCTGATTGGCGAATTGGGACGGAGCATGAAAAAATTGGGTTTTGCCTCGAAAAACTCACACCCATTCCCTATGAAGGCGGCATCAAAACCATCCTTGAAGGTCTAGAGCGTTTTGATTGGACACCTGTCTTTGAAGGCCCCAATGTTATCGCGCTCAAACGTGACAATGCCTCCGTATCTTTGGAGCCTGGCGGCCAATTAGAACTTTCTGGCGCGCCTCTAGAACATGTCCATCAAACTTGCGCGGAAGTCTCTCGGCACTTACGCGAAGTAAAAGAGGTCGCCGACGAAATTGGTGCCGGCTTTATTTCCCTGGGGTTTCGGCCTGATACACGCCTTGAAGACGTCCCTGTAATGCCTAAAGGGCGTTACAAAATCATGCGTGAATATATGCAAAAAGTAGGAACCCATGGCCGCGAGATGATGTTCCGAACCTGTACAGTTCAAACCAACTTAGATTTCAGCTCCGAATCCGATATGGTCAAAAAATTCAGGGTGAGCTTAGCTTTACAACCCATTGCAACGGCCCTTTTTGCCAACTCGCCCTTCATGCATGGTGAGCTAAACGGATATAAGTCTTATCGCTCACGTGTCTGGCTCGATACTGACCCTGATAGAACAGGTATGCTGCCATTTGTATTTGATGAAGGCTTTGGCTTTGAACAATATCTTGATTACGCGCTGGATGTCCCCATGTATTTTGTTTACCGCAATGGTGATTATCTAGATGCTTCAGGCAAATCATTTCGGGATTTTTTAGACGGTAAATTAGATACTGTTCCTGGTGAAATTCCGAGCCTCTCCGATTTTGACAACCATCTTTCCACAATTTTTCCAGAAGTCCGGCTTAAAACATTCCTCGAAATGCGCGGAGCAGATACTGGGCCATGGGGTGAGCTTTGCGCTTTCCCTGCCTTTTGGGTTGGACTGCTTTACGACCAAACCGCATTAGATATGGCTTGGCACCTCGTTAAAGATTGGAGCAACGAAGAGCGCGAACAACTTCGCCGCGATGTGCCTAAAATGGGCTTACAAACACCGTTTAGAGAACAAACCATTCGGGATATTGCAATCGCAGCTCTCGCTATATCACGAGAAGGCCTAAATACGCGTAATCGCCTGAACGCCCACGGCGAGAATGAAACTGTTTTCTTGCAAGAATTGGATGAATTCGTAAAAACTGGTAAGACGAATGCTGATCGGCTCATCGACAAATTCAATGGAGATTGGAACGGGAATATATTGAAAGCCTATGAAGATTGCCGTTATTAGGTTCGACTAGAACGTATCTGAAATTGAAAAACTAACCCGGTGACCACGCTGGCGCGAAAAGAACTCTCTCTGAATTAAAGGCCCATTTCGATTTCCGTCAAAAATCAATCTCTCCTGTTCAATTCTACCATCTAAAAAGTTTTGGTATATGACGTCCAAACGCAGGCCAAACACATTCTTATGAGATATTCGCGCAGATGTTATGGGTTCCCTGAAAGTCGCTTCAAAGCTTTGGTCGAGACGGAAAAAAGGATCTTGTTTAAATTGTCGGAACCTAACATCCCAAGCCCAATCAGAATTTGGGATATCCTGCCGCAATTCAATATTATAACGCCATCTGACCGTATCATTAATATCTCGGTTTATCAGCGTGACTGGGTCTTCAATACGGCTATCTTGCAATAGCCCTTCCAATTCAAGCTCTCCGCCCTTCAAGCCAATATTATCCAGCAGCCATGTCATATTGCCTTCAATCCCATACAGGAAGGCACTGTTTAAATTTCCTGGGCCTTCACTGTCATCATTAGGGTCATTTGGATCGTTCAGAAACGAAATTTGATCGATAGGATCTTCTATTAAACGGGCGAAAACTTTAGCTGTTCCAGACAAAGCTCCGCTGCCTTTACGCTCGACTTCAATTTCGCCATTCCAAAACTGCGTCGGAACAATTTGGTTATTACCTGTATTGGTAATATCTTCTGTAAGATCAACGGATGATACAAAGGTACCAAAATTAAGCTGTCCTACATCGCGTTCAATGCGGGCTCTAAAAATATGCTTATCCGAATAATCATAACTGGCTGACACAAACCCTTTAGGGCGGAAAAACTTTCTCGCAGGATCAGTACCCGTCGTGACTTCTAATTGCGAATATTCTGCGCCCAACGATGTTTGCAAATTCACTTTTTCGGACAATGCCCAACTTGTTGTGATATTGGCTTCAGTCCTTTGTTCCTCTACACGCACATTATCCAATGTAAGCGCTGTTTCACTATCGGCAAATTCCGTAGAGCTATCTAAAAAATTAAAAGCTCCTTCCCATGATAATTGCCAATCCTGCTCTCGTGCTGATTTCCAACTATATTCCGCGCGTGCAATGAACTCACCTTCTTCATCAAGGCGGTCAAATCTCGAGATGAAAGGCGTTTGACCATCTTCAAAAAATTGAAATGTATTGCTAAAATCGCTATTTTCAAATCTGTGAAGTCCGATAAGTTTTAAATTACCCTGAGCAAATGGAAAAGAATAGTCGCCGCCAATTTCATAATTATATTCATCTTCGCCGTTATCAGATAGGCTAGACCCATTTGTTCCCGCTGTTGTTATGGCCGCGAATGTTTCTCGGTTTCCGCGTCGGCTATTCGCAAGTTCGCCTGCAAGATTGAGATTGGCAACACGGTCATTATCAGGCGTGTAAGTCAGATTTAAATCAATTCGAGGACGCTCTCCATCAGCAAATCTGTCTTCTGTACGGTCTTCTATTAATTGACCTGTTCCATCAAAAAATTGTTCTTCCCCAACTTCTGTGACGCGGCGCTGTTGTAAATCTAAACTCGCAACATATTCAAGATTTCCGGTTGATCCACTGACAGAAATATTGCCTTCCCCCAATTGAGGCTCCGTACCTTGTTCAAAGCGCGCCACATATTCCCAATTGCCTGATAATTTTCCAGTCGATGTAATAATATTGGCCACTTGCCCCGAAAGCCCAGGTATGTCCAAAGTTGCCCCGTCAACTATTTCAATACGTTCAACCGTATTAGCTGTAATGCGTCCTAAAATGTCATTGGCATTAGAGGATTTGGACGATGGGCGGCGACCATTAATAAGGATGTTGAGGTTAGCTTGCCCAAAACCACGATCATTATTTCCGCCGCCTTGTAAGGTGAAACCGGGAATCCGACTTAACATATCCCTCGCTGTTATCGGTTGAAATTGAGCAAAATAGTCAGGGCTATAGCTTTGCGTATCATTTACATCCTGTGCAACTGACACACCTGACGTCACAAAGACTAGGATTAAAACAGTCGATAATATTTTAGCGACGCCCATTTTCATCCTTTGGTTTCCCCACGTCAAATCAAATAGAGTAGCGCCTCATTAACTCAATCAAAAATTTTACAAATAGTTAAAAAAATTATTAATCGTTACATTTCTACAACATATCCCTACATCATGACTGTTAAGAACAGAAAAACCTTGAACGACATGCAAGCAAAGGGCACAACAAGAATAAAGCTAAACTCTTAGGGAGTTACACGTATGTTCTATCTCATTCTCGGATTAATCGCATTACTTGGCGTTGCCATGTGCCTATATCAAATGAGAAATCACCCTAAGGGATTATTCATTCTATTCTTTGCTGAAATGTGGGAGCGTTTTTCCTACTATGGCATGCGCGCTCTTTTAGTGCTCTATCTGACCAAACATTTTCTATTCGATAAGCAAGAAGCTTATGGTCTTTACGGGGCTTATACAACGCTCGTCTATATCACGCCTGTTATTGGCGGAATCCTCGCAGATCGATATTTAGGCCCAAGAAAGGCTGTGCTGATTGGCGCGATATTATTGGTACTCGGGCATTTAGGCATGGCAGTTGAAGGAGAACCTGTTCTCGACGCGGCGGATCGCAGCGCGACTGTCATGAACATTTTCTATATGTCTCTCGCCCTTATTATTGCTGGTGTCGGATTTTTAAAAGCTAACATCTCTACTATAGTCGGAGAACTTTATAAAAAAGGGGATGAACGCCGTGATGGTGCCTTTACGATTTTTTATGTCGGAATTAACCTCGGAGCCTTTGGGGGATCATTAATCGCGGGGTATCTTGGTGAAACATATGGTTGGAAGTACGGCTTCGGCTTAGCTGGTATTGGCATGCTGGCAGGACTCATCGTCTTTATGTGGGGTAAACCTTTACTAGAAGGTGCAGGCGAATCGCCAAACCCAGAACTTTTAAAGAAAAAGCGTTTCGCAGGTTTATCAACAGAATGGTTGATTTATCTTGGAACATTTTTAGCAACGATTTTCATTTGGTGGGTCGTTAGGGACCAAGGAACAGTAGGTGTATTACTTGGCTTAGCAGGGCTTATAGTCGTTTCTTACATTTTATACCGAAGTGTTTTCACGCTCAAACCCCACGCCCGAAATCGAATTATTGCAGCTATGTTTCTAATCTCAGTTCAGGTTCTTTTCTGGGGTTTATTCGAACAAGCAGGGTCATCACTCAGCCTATTTACAGATGAGGCCGTCGATAGAAATATTATGGGTCAGGAAATTAAAACATCTGTGTTCCAATCCTTAAATGCGATGTATATCGTATTACTTGGACCTCTGTTTGCGGCGCTTTGGGTCTGGCTTGGCAAGCGAGGTCTTGACCCCTCAGCCCCAGCTAAATTTGGATTAGGTGTAATACAATTAGGGCTTGGGTTTTTGGTATTAGTATGGGGAGCGAGCGCAGCAGGCTCAAACCTAACCCCTGTTATCTTTATCTTCCTTATCTATCTCCTTCATACAACGGGCGAGCTTTGCTTATCCCCCGTCGGGCTGTCCGCAATGACACGACTATCGACCCCTAATATGGTCGGTCTCATCATGGGAACATGGTTCTTGGCATCTGGCGCAGGTAATTTTGTTGCCTCAATGATTGCACAAGCCACCGCAGCCGAAGGTGGCGGAACAGAGCAGGTTCTTAGTGTCTATTCGAATGTAGGCTGGATGGCCGTAGCTGTAGGAGTCGGACTTATTGTTATCTCCCCATTGATCAAAAAGATGATGCATTTAGATACACTAGAGTCTGATGCTGAAGAATGGATGGAAGAAAACGTATCTTCGGACGCTATCGTTAAACCCTAATGCTCTAACAAAAAAGCCCGCTCATGAGCGGGCTTTTTATTCTCTTAACTAAAACTCTAGCGCTTCATTGCCATCCGCAGAACGTCATCCATCATGGAGCCGTCTCCATCGGCATCCAGAAGCTTGCCAATAATGCCCATACCTTGTTGATGGGTTTGTTGGGCTTGTCGTTGTTGACGACTATTCGCGCCAGTCACGGCGCCTAAAATAGAGCCTAGCCCAGATTTCTGACCCCCACCCATAAGGTGTTGAATCGCAAGCCCTGTTAAAGCTGATTTCATAGTGGGTTGACGGGTTTGCTTAGACAGGCTGCCCATCGCCATTGTAGCCACAAGCGGTAAAAGCTTTTTCAGAACATCCGCGCCAATACCTGTTTTCTGAGCTGCATGCCCCGCGACGGCGCGCGAGACATCTTTTGACCCAAATAAATGACCCAAAATCGCATTGCCATCATTGACAGTTTGAGCTTGTCCCAACATCTCCGGATTATCCAGATATTGCTCGTGATTGCCCTTTTGAAGCGCCCCTAGCAATCCTGCTAAACCTTGCGGATTATTCGTATTTTGCTTTAACGCGGAAGAAATAGCCGGGAGTAAAGCCGCAATCGCGCTTTGGCTTTGCTGCTGATTTAAACCTAGCTGCGCGCCCACTTGCTGGGCAGTGTTTCCGCCTTGGGCGCTCATTATCATATCGAGTAAATTTATAGCCATTGGGGCTCCTTAAGTTGTCCTGCCGCCTCATAGCAAAAAATCATCACATTTGCGAGCTCAGGTTACAGTTTCGTTACGTATCCCTAATATGTCTATAATGAGCTTAAGCGATTGACCAAGCTAGGGTTTCACCCGCATGAAACGGTATGATACGATTATTCGCGACATCAAGACTTTCAGGCACGACGTTTTCCTTGCGCGTTAAAGTTATCTGACCCTCATTGAGCGGTAATCCATAAAAGCGAGTCCCATGTTCTGATGCAAATCCTTCGAGCTTATCTAAAGCCCCCTCTTCCTCAAAAGTCTTGGCATAACTTTCCATCGCGAAAGGCGCGTTAAATATACCCGCACAGCCACAAGCGCTTTCTTTGGCGTCAATTGTATGGGGTGCTGTATCTGTTCCAAGAAAGAATTTGGAAGAGCCTGATGTTGCAGCCTTACGCAAAGCGAGACGATGTTTTTCGCGTTTGGCAATCGGAAGGCAATAATAATGCGGCCGGATCCCGCCTTGAAAAATAGCATTGCGATTAAACGCCAGATGATGAGGCGTAATCGTTGCCGCGATATTAGGCCCACTCTCAGCAACAAATTCTGCGGATTCTTGAGTGGTAATATGTTCAAAGACGATTTTCAGCTCAGGGTAATCAGCAATAATACCTTTAAGGACCTCATCAATAAACACAGCCTCGCGGTCAAAAATATCAACCTCCGCATGCGTGACTTCACCGTGGACCAATAATGGCATCCCATTTTTTTGCATAGCCTCAAGAACGGCAGATATATTTTTAACATCCGTAACCCCATGAGCGGAGTTCGTTGTGGCATTGGCTGGATAAAGCTTACAAGCTGTAAAGACGCCCTCATCATGCCCACTCGCGACCTCATCTGCGTTAATCGTATCGGTGAGGTAGCATGTGATAAGCGGCGTAAAGTCTAATGCGGGATCAAGCGCGGCTAAAATGCGATCTCTGTAGGCCCGTCCAGCCTTAACCGTTGTGACAGGCGGTTTAAGATTGGGCATGATAATAGCGCGGCCAAATTGACGCGCTGTATAATTGACAACATCTTTAAGCATCTCACCATCGCGTAAATGAACATGCCAATCATCAGGACGGCGTATTGTAAAAGTATGTGTCATGGCCGTGACCTAACGCCTGACCAGATAGGACGCAATAAAAGAGTTAGTCCCAATCGCGGCGGCGCATAGATAAAGCAACTTCGCCGTTTTCATTTAAAACATTCATTTCTTTATGCGAAGCTTCAAAACCACGCGCGGTTTCTAGCGCCGCAATAAAAGCCTGCTCTGCCCCCATAACATCAGGGCATAATTTTTTGGTCATTATCAGAGAGCCAATTTTAAGCCCACTGCCGTCTTGTTCATAGGTTCCAAAGAAACTATTACAGCCGCCATTTCCTGCCAAATCACCATCCGCCAAAAACTGCACAAATTGATCCATCCCATTATCAGGGCCCCATTCGGAACCAACCAATGTTGTTAAAGGTTCTTGTCCCTTTAAGTCAGCAATTTGAGCTTTCGCTATTTTTGAAACTGCCATAGCCCCAACCGTCATAAGGGCTAGACTTAAAATTCGAATATACATGGTCTATTTATCTTTCTCTGTAAGGGTCAGCTAGCATAGTTGATATGTGACGCCCGTTTTCAGCGAGTGCCGCAGCATCAGCGCTAACCGCTCTGGAACACGTTTCATGACGGCCTTCTTCTTGATAATATCCTGCATTAAAGGCGCGGATAAGCTCTCGCTTTTCATCCATATCTTCACCCGATTCGATATCCATCATTTCAGAGGCATAATCGCGCCATTTTTGATCGGTATCACCAAAACATAATGTCCGTAAATAATGCATTTGCCCGAGATTTTTAGCCAAAGCCTCAACAAGATTATTCATGGTAATCATATCCGCTTCAACGCGAAGCTCTGCCTCTTCCCGCGCTTTTAAAGCAGCCTTTTTAGCAGCCGCCGCTTTTTCGCGTTCCGTCATAGCATCTTGCGCAGAGGCCGAGCCAACCACAACCGAGGTCGTCGACAGCAAAACCATAAGATATGTCATCAGCCATTTCATAAACCGCTTAATATCAGTTTTTCGATGAATGGACACTGAAATATACAGATCTTAAAGCAGGCTTTGGCGCGCTGTCTCGATAACTTCTCGTGTTTTGGGCCACATACCCAAATCGTCAAGGTCTTCTGGCGAAACAAAGCGAGCATCCACGGCATCATCACCAAATTGTGGTTCGCCTGAAATCCACCGCGCCGCATAATCATGCAGCCGGTAATTATAATTCTCAAACTCAGCATCAATCGTTGCAACTTTTGACTCCAGCGCGGCCATAATGCCAGTTTCTTCAAATAACTCCCGCAACGCGGCATCGCGCTGCGTTTCATTGGCCTCGATACGGCCGCCCGGAATAGACCACTCCCCTTTGCGAGGCGGGGTACCTCGTTTTATAAGCAACACATCCTCCCCGCGAAAACATATCACGCCAACGCAGTCTATTGGGTTTGACTTTTTTGTTTCTGCCCGTGTCATAGTCGCTTCCATAAATCCTATTCCCCATTATACAAATGCTTATGTGCGGACGTTACACATTAGCTGGTACTTTGGACGAAATTGCGGCCTATTTTGCGGCTAAATCTGGGCCTGTTGATGAGGATGGGGAGCAGCTATGGGATTGGGAACCTAATTATAATATCGCCCCTGCCAGTGTTGTACCTGTCATTGCCTTTGATGGCCGTAAAAAACGCAAAATAGTCCCAATGCGCTGGGGTATACATCCGCACTGGAAAAAAGAGCCGCCTGAAGGACGTCCACTATATAACGCCCGGCTTGAAACGGCTCATGAAAAGGCTAGTTTTAGAACCCCATTTCGCCGCCGCCGAGCCCTCATACCCACAACGGGGTGGTATGAATGGGAAGGTGTTGAAAAACCCAAAACGCCTTATTTTATACATGAAGACGAAGAAGAAATGTTCGCCTTTGCGGGCCTATGGGATCAATGGCAAGTCGATGAAGGTATCACCCTTCTCTCTTGCACAATCTTAACGACTGCCGCGCAGGGCCCGATTAAACACCTGCATCACCGTATGCCTGTTCGCCTTCCCAAAGATCAATGGAATAATTGGCTTGATTGGGACGCTAAACCTGACTTTGTTTTACAGAAAATGTGCGGCGGGGATGATCTGGATTATTATGATGTCGATAATGAAGTCGGCTCTGGACGGGCCAAAGGTGCACACCTCATTAAACCTGCCGGTAGCAAAGTTTAACCTGAATATTCGATATCCATCACTATATAATCTGCCATCGCTGCGCCGCGCTGCCCTATCGGCCTGTCAGGACCGCAGGTAGTATCAACCGAGGTGTGGCGCTCCATTTCAGCATTGATTTCTGCCCCCACGATCACAACAAAAGCCGTTAGCCAAAACCAGACTAATAAAATAATCACGGCAGACAGACTACCGTAAGTCGCGTTATAAGTATCAAATGTCGCCACGAAATAAGAAAAACTGGCCGATATCAAAAGCCAACTGACAGTTGCGAAGATAACGCCAGGAAAAAGCCAACGAAGTTTTGCCGCGCGGCGGCTAGGGCCAAAGCGGAAAAGAAGAGTTGTCGTTAAAGCGAAAAAGCTCACTAACAGCCCCCACGGTAAAACCCGCGATACCCCAGCTCCAATATCTTCTAATTGCAAAACGGCCAACAGTGCAGGAACCCCAACGATGACCGCGAGAGAGGTCCAGATAAAGACTGTCATCGACAATGTTAAAACGCCTGCCAGTCCATAAAATTTGAGCAAATGGCGTTTTTCTTTTTCGCCGTAAGCCACATTAAGCGCGCGCATCATAGCACGAATTCCCGCGCCAGCAGCCCAAAGGGCTAATACTAAACTCATCGCGATACGAAGTCCCAAACGCGCATTTGGCGCTCTCGCAACAGCTTGAACTTGAGAATTTACAAGGGTCCATGCCTGTCCTGGCAGAAGACTAGAGACGACTTCTAAATGGTCGTGCGCGCTCGCAGGGTCAGCTACATAACCGTAAATTGACAAACATGCCGTAATCAACGGAAAGATTGCAAGCATCGTGAAAAAAGCCACGCCAGCGGCTATGATCGTGACATTGTCGTCTCTTATCTCTCGCAATACGCATTTGAAAATATGCCAAATGTCTTTGAGATTAAAGCCAAGGGGCGTGTCGGCATCGCAATTATGGCTCACGATTTGCTTATTTCTTTTTAGGCGCAGGCTGTGGACGAGCAAAGACTAGCTCAGTCTCGCCCGAAGCTCCTTTGTCATATTTATAATTGCCTAAATCAAAATCTTTCAACCCCTCAGCGCGGTCAATACGATTAGTTATAATCCATCGCGCCATGAGGCCGCGTGCGAATTTTGTATAATATTGCACAGGACGAATTTTGCCTTCTTTTTCCTCAAGAAATTTTGCGCTGATAATTGTTTTATCCAAAACCTTTTTATCAACGGCTTTGAAATATTCATTTGAAGCCAAGTTTACAATGGATTGATCATTATGTCCGCCTAGGTCTTCATTGAGTAAATCACTCAGCGTTGTCCCCCAAAATTCATAGAGTGACTTTCCACGCTGAGTCTCAAGCTTTGTGCCCATCTCTAGACGATAAGGCTGGATCGCATCCATAGGTCTTAAAACCCCATAAAGGCCTGATAATATTCGAAGATGGTCTTGAGCGTAAGTCAGATCAGCATCACTTAGGCTTTTAGCCTCAAGCCCCCAATAGACGTCGCCGTCAAACGCTAAACCCGCCGCTTTAGCGCTATTGCTTTGCCCATTTAGATTAAAGGTCTTAAACCGCTCGGCATTCAAATTCGCCAAGTTATCACTAATATGCATAAGGCGTTTAAGGTCATCCGCGGTCTGTGTTTTGGCAACCTTGGCAAGTTCTTTGGTATCTTTGGCCAAACGCGGCTTTGTCGCCTCAAGGGCCGTCGCCGCTGGATCATAATTTAATTTTTTTGCAGGGGAGAGTAATGTCAGCATTGTTTATCCTTTCCTCATAACATCAAACCGAGAATCGGCTTCGTATGCGTGGGTTTGTGACCTCAATCACATATGTCTGAAGCGTATTTTAATCAAGTCATCTGACTCAATTAATCAAATTATGGGCTAAGGTAACAAATGGAATTTTAGCTGAAGCTTAAAATTTATTATGAATTTCAACGCCTTATAAACTTTCACACAGATTAACACAAATGTGAGGCGTTGTGTTTGGTCAATGACTTATCCTTAATGTACCCAAAATGGCAATTGATGAGAGAATAAGGACAAGAAAATGAAATCTGTTTTAAAAATGACAGCCTGTGTTTTAGCCCTAGGTGTTATATCAACATCACCTGCGATTGCGAGTGGATCTGGCGGCGGCGGTGGCGGTGGCGGCGGAAGCTTCAACACCAACTCAGGTCCCACCTATAACCCCGTAAAAGACTATCAAGAAGGCGTCACTTATCTGCGCGAAAAGAATTTCAAAAAAGCTGAACGGTCTTTTAGCCGTGTTCTTAAAGGTACAACCCGCAACGCCAATGCTAATTATTATATGGGCGTCGCTAAAGTCGGCCTTGAAAAGCACAAATCAGCCGCGCGTTATTTTAAATCGGCCGTCAGATATGATAAAAATTTAATCGAAGCCCGTAGTGGTCTTGGCGCTGCCTATGCCAATGCCGGCAAAGTCGAAAAATCACAAGCTGTTTTAACCACATTGGAAACGATGGCTGTAGAGTGCAATGGTTGCGCCAATGCGAGCCGTATTACGCAGGCTATATCTACTGTTAAATCGGCTCTGGCCGGCGTGCCGCAAAAACAAGCCTTCCTCTCCCCTTACGGAACGGATATTTTGGATACTCAATATTTTGCGTCTGTGAGTCTTATCAATCAAGGCCAATATCAAGCCGCTTTTGATGATTTAACACTGACAGCAGCGGCAGCTGGCCCGCATCCTGACATCACAACTTATTTGGGTTATACCCAACGTAAACTTGGAAATTATGAGGTCGCGAAATCTTACTATGCGATGGCCCTCGAAGTTGACCCTAATCATAAAGGCGCAAATGAATATCTCGGCGAGCTTTATGTTGAAACGGGTGAACTTGATAAAGCTCAAATTCAATTGGCAAAGTTAGAAAACATTTGTACCTTTGGCTGCGTAGAAGAAAATGAGCTACGGTCATGGATCATTGACGCTCTACCATAGAGACATTGATGCATTTCAGGGGTGCCATTATGAGCGATAAATTTAATCAAGGCCTGCTGTTATCAGCAGGCCTAATTATTATCGGACTTGGCGCTACATCTTGCTCAAACAACATTAGCAGCGGGAAAGTACCTGTTCCAGATATTGTTCTATGGTCGTCGACACAAACCGATATTGTCGCTCTTTTATCGGAAGAACCAAATGAATGTCTCCCTCAACATGAAACAGCAAAACAAACTCAAAGGATTGCCTTTGGACGTCTAGCCTTTCGTTCACCTTATTTATTGGGCGGTCAAGCCGCTCGGCGAGGCTTGACTTGTCAAGCCTGCCATGGCCAAGGTCAAACGAATACACATTTTTTCGTCACAGGATTATCGAGCGCCCCTGGAACCGCCGATGTCACTAGTTTTCACTTCAGTGATGAACTTGGCGATGAAGCCTTTAACCCTGTTCCTATTCCCTCTTTATCTGATGAGCTGCAAGGCGTCGATCATGATCCTCTGAAAGATGATCTCGATCGTTTTGTCACTCGCCTCATAACAAAAGAATTTACGGGGCCAGAACCTACGCAAGATATTAAACAGGCTTTGTTGAGCTATTTACGTATGTTAGATGATAAACATTGCGATAATCCAACATTATCTCAACAAGCCCTTCTTCAATATAAAACAGATGTCATAACTGAAAGCTTCTCGGCAATTTTAATAGGTGGGTACGAACAAGACACACTTGATTTTATGGCGGCAGCCTTACGTCAGGATATCGGACGTTTACATGACCGGTTTCCATATGAGAACAAACTCCAAAACACCCTCGCCGACATCAGTCAGGACCTGAATGCGAAAGGCGAAAACATAAACTTGCAAGCAATAGAACAAGGGTCAAAAAAATGGAACGCTATCCGCAAGAACTTAGACCAGTATTATGATGACTCTCTATTTAATCCCGCCGCCATTCGCAAATGGGACGCGGCACGACAGTAACAGCGACTATCTCAATAATCAGTTCTATTGAGAGAAAAAATAATATTTTCCCCAGCATCAATGAGTTTCAATTCATCGCCTATAACTAAGTAGTTTTTAGTTGATTTAAGCAAATCAAGAGTCGCTTGAGTTTGTTTGTTATTTTTACAGTGAAGAAACGTTGATGTGATTTGGTCAATATTCATATTTACCACAGTCGTATTATATTGGGCGAAAAAACTACCGCACCCCGCCGAGCCAGTTATTTTACTCTCGCTTAAAAACTGGACAAATAGTGAATGTTCTTCACCTTCATATGACCACTGACTTTCTTTTAGTTTAATCCAGCCAGCACTAAAAATTGGTTCCGGGGGTAGTGTTGCTACAGGCGTTAGTATTGGCGTTGGCTCTGATAATAATTCCTCTTCAGTAATTATAAGCTCAGGTGCATCATAGGGCTTGATGTAACTAACGATTTCTTTGTCGGGTAACACCTTCGCAAATATCGAGACGTCAATTGATGGGTCGACCAAATAATCATCTTTATATAACTCTTCTAATATTTCAGCCAGCTTTAGAGAGCCATGTCCGCTAGCTTTAACTTTACCTATATAAGGCATATCTACGCGGCCCATATCATCAAGGGTATATTCTCCGCTCATCTCAGGCACGTTTTTAATTACAACAGATATCGTGTCCCCGACAATTAAGCGGTCTTCAGCGACTTCATTGTCAATATTCTGCGCAAAACAGTGACTACCCATAAAAATGAACAAGAAAATTGAAGTGACTATTCTACAGATCATAGGACGTATCATATAACATTTTAGGTCAAGATAAATAACCTAAATCATATCAATAAATATAATCAAAAACTGGAGGTGAGGATGGCCTCCTAACACGTGTTTTTTGCCATTTATCACCATTGTTTTAAGTCATTGCAATATAAAGGCAAAGGCGTTGTGAAGCCTGTATATGACAAGACCTCTATCGAATATGACATATTAAAACGCTCTAGGCTTTGCTGAAAATAATCCTATAATATATAAAAGTTGCGCAAAAAAGGAGAAGCACATATTTAAACCGAAAATTTACCTTCACATCGGGCGACATAAAACTGGCTCAACAGCCATACAAACATTTTTGTCTTTACAGTATAATAAATTAATCAATCTTGGATACAAACCCATTAGACGAAAAGATTATGCAGAGGTTTCGCCGGTCAAAGGCTTGCCATCTTCAGTAGATACAAATCTTTTCGATTTGGGCAATGCTTTCTTGAGACCTGATGTTCTCAACATGATTAGAGCTAGAAAAATAATGCCAGTGCTGACACCTTTAGAGCAGTTAGATTTGGCCAAGGTCGTCAACGACCGTCTTAAAATTCTCGCAGTCGATGCGAAACTCATTTTGAGTGCTGAAGCTTTCTCCTTTTATCGGACCGCAGCTGAAAAAACTCTTATAGATATTTTATTTTCCGACCTTGATCTAAATGTCCTCCTTATTGAACGGAACATTGTCGATTGGATTTCGAGCTATATGGTTCAAACTAAATGGCTACAGAAAAATGAACAACATCTCTTGAAGCAGCCAGGAAGCGTTTTTGATTTTTCGGACACTGGTTGGATGCTCAACACAAAAGACTTAAAAACTGTTTTTGGTATTCAAGAGTCACAACAGTATGAAGATATGATACACTTGGATGGGTCGGTTATACCAAGTTTTGTTAGGTGGTTGGGGCTTCAACAATCCAACTTTGAAGACGGATTAGATACGTGGCACAATGTAACTCCAAAGTTTTGATTCCATTAAGTTGCAGACTTGATAGTATATTGATGTGTATATGTATACAGATCATAGTCCTGACTACTTGGAGAAGGCTGTAGAGGCGATTGACGTATTATTTGTGTGAATTACGTGTGAAAAGTCTTGAAGAAATAATTCACCCTTTGGGAAAATCGTTATAAATCAGGAGGTAAATGGTAGTGAGAGTGAGACTTGAACTCACGACCTCAGGATTATGAGTCCTGCGCTCTAACCAGCTGAGCTACCCCACCACGAGGCGTCCTTACGAACAGGCGCGGGGAATAGGCGAATTTACTGATAAAGACAAGTCAAAACCTAGCCCAAAAACATCATTGTTGGATCTTCGAGGACCGCTTTCATATCCTGCATCATTTTGGCTGCGTCATATCCGTCAATCACGCGGTGATCGCAGGAGACACTGTAATTCATCACAAGACGCTCCCTCGGCTGTCCGTCTTCGAGCACAAGTTTGGAGCGAATTTTATTAGGTCCGAAAATCGCCACTTCGGGGCGGTTGATCACGGGCGTGGTGACAAGTCCGCCAAGCGGGCCCAGAGATGTCAGCGTCGTTGTCGCCCCGCTCAACTCTTCTTTGCCCAGTTTATTATTACGCGCGCCCTCGGCCAGCCGCGTGATTTCTGCGGCCAAATCCCAGATTGAGCGGGTTTGCGCGTTACGCAACACTGGAACGATCAGGCCGTTATCGGTTTGGGTAGCGATGCCCAAGTGTAAATCAGAAAACTGACTCACATAGCCGCCTTTACCGCTGGCCAAACTCTCATCCATAAAGCGCGCATTAAATTGCGGCCAATCCTCAAGTGTTACTGCGAGAGCCCGAATGATAAAGGGCAGCACTGTGAGCTTGGGTTTGTCCTCAGATTTTTTCTCATTTGCGCGCCCCCGCAAGGCTTCTAGCTCCGTGACATCAATTTCTTCGACATATGTAAAATGCGGGATATGGCGTTTGGCCTCTTGCATACGTTGGGAAATAACACGACGCAGGCCGATGATCTTTATCCGTGTTTCGCCCTCGACGGGTTCAAATGTTTTCTCAAGCAAATCGAGATCGGCCTGGGTGACTTGTCCATCTGCGCCCGAGGCCGACACAACCGCGAGGTCAACCCCCATCTCTTTGGCGCGTTTACGGACAGCTGGGCTAGCCAGAGGTTTTTTGTGAGCTTTATCGGACTTTGTCGTTTTGGGTTTAGACGTTTTCGCTTTTTTAGCTTTAGGCGCCAAGGCTTTTGGCGCAGGCCCAGATTTTGGTTCAGGCGCTTCTGCACGCGTCTCCCCCTCAACCTCCCCTTCAACATCAAAGATAACTAAATCGGCCCCGACGGCGAGCATATCCCCCTCTTCACAGGCGACCATCGAAATAACACCATCAACAGGCGCCGTCAGTTCAATCGTGGCTTTATCCGTCATGGCGTCCGCGATGGGATCATCTTCAGACACCGCATCGCCCAAAGCCACATGCCACGCCGTGATTTCAGCTTCAACAACGCCTTCACCGATATCCGGTAATTTGAAATGATACTTACCCATTTTCAGGCCTCTTTACCCCGCATCCATCACTTTACGAATACCATTTGTGACACGTTTCGGTCCAGGGAAGAAGGCCCATTCCTGCGCATGAGGATAAGGCGTATCCCAACCCGTGACCCGCACAATAGGCGCTTCGAGCGAAAAGAAACAATGCTCGGCGACCTGAGCAGATAATTCCGCGCCAAAGCCTGATGTCCGTGTCGCTTCGTGGAGTATCAAACAGCGTCCCGTTTTTTTCACCGAAGCTGATATCGAGTCTATATCGAGCGGCAGAAGCGATCGGATATCGAGGATATCAGCCTCAACGCCGGCTTCACGCGCCGCATTTTCCGCAACCCAAACCATGGTGCCATAGGCCAGTATGGTCAGATCATCACCTTTACTAAAATGCCGAACGGATTCGAAGGGCACGGTATAATGACCTTCGGGAACCTCGCCAAGATCATGCCCTGCCCAGCTCACCGCGGGTTTATGCGGATCGCCATCAAAGGGACCATTATAAAGCCGTTTGGGTTCTAGAAATAAGACAGGGTCATTATCTTCAATGGCCTGAATCAACAAGCCTTTGGCGTCATAGGGGTTAGAGGGAATGATGGTCTTAAGACCTGAAATATGGGTGAAAAGCGCTTCCGGGCTTTGGCTATGTGTTGTCCCGCCAAAAATACCCCCGCCGACGGGGGTGCGTATCGTCAGAGGCGCCGTAAAGTCACCGTTAGAGCGATAGCGAAGCCGCGCGGCCTCGGAGGCAATCTGGTCATATCCGGGGTAGATATAATCCGCGAACTGAATTTCAGCGACCGGGCGCAGGCCATTGGCCGCCATGCCAACCGCAATGCCGACAATTCCGCCCTCTGAAATCGGCGTATCAAAACAGCGGTGCAGGCCATGCTTTTCCTGAAGACCTGCAGTGCAGCGAAACACACCGCCAAAATATCCAACGTCCTCGCCGAAAACTAAAACATCTGGATCTTGGCTCATCTTAACGTCAAGGGCGTCGCGAATGGCTTCTATCATATTCATACGCGCCATACTAGAGCTCCTCATCAAAGAGGTCGCGTTGATCGCGCAAATGACGCGGGAGGCTCTCATAGACCTGTTCGAACATCGTATAGTGATCGACGGTTGTTTCACCGGACAGGCTCCCCATCGCTTCAGCAGATTTATAAATGTCACGAATTTCAGTTTTGCAAGCCTCTCTTTGGGCGGCATGTTTGTCCTCATCCCACTCCCCGATATGGATAAGATGGGTTTTAAGCCGCTCAATCGGATCGCCAAAGGGCCAAACTTCTGGTTCGTCTTCGGGGCGGTATTTGGTCGGGTCATCAGAGGTCGAATGCCCGGCCTTGCGGTATGTGAAATGCTCTATAAGCGTTGCGCCGCCGCCTTTACGCGCGCGCTCAGCCGCCCATTTCGTGGCCGCGTAAACCGCAAGCAAATCATTGCCGTCCACCCGCAAGGTTGCCAAACCAAATCCAGTGCCCCGCGCCGCGAAGGTTTCGCCCTCACCGGCGGCAATGCCTTGAAAGCTAGAAATCGCCCACTGATTATTGACAACGTTAATGATGCAGGGCGCGCGGTAAGTTGAGGCGAAGTTTAAAGCATAATGGAAATCACCTTCCGCCGTGGCGCCCTCACCTGTAAAGGCGGAGGCGATATCATCCGTGTTCTTATAGGCATTGGCCATAGCCCACCCCACCCCTTGGATCAGTTGCGTTCCAAGATTGCCAGAGATCGAGAAAAACCCATGTTTTTTGAAAGAATAGAGAACGGGTATGGATTTTCCATCCAGCGGATCGCCTGCATTAGACAAGCATTGGCACATCATTTCTTTGATAGAGGCGCCGCGGTTAATCAGAATACCTTGCTGTCTATAGGTCGGGAAAATCATATCCGTCGTTTGCAAGGCCATTGAATGACCAACGGAGACGGCCTCCTCACCTCGTGACTTCATATAGAAGCTCATTTTACCCTGCCGCTGCATATTGAACATCCGATCATCCATCGCGCGGGTCAGCATCATGTCCTTAAGCCCTTTGCGCAGATGGTCAGCGGATAAAGCTGGGGCCCAATCTCCAACAGCCTCGCCGTTAAAGCGTAACACGCGTATCAACCCAAGCGCATGTTCCATCGTGTCATAATCATCACATAATGGATCAGGACGTGGCGGCGTATGCGCCGTGGGAACAGAAATATAAGAATAGTCGGGCGTATCCCCAGGCCTAAAAGGCGGTTCAGGAATATGGAGGCGGGATTGATTCGATGATTTTGACATTTTCACTCTATAACCATATTGTGATTAAATTTAACCTTATATAACCCATTTAATATAATTTATTATGTTGATATTGATAATAATACAGAATATTTGTTCACCAAATGATAAAATGGGAGGCTATATATGCCTGAACAAATAGACGGCATTGATGCTAAAATCTTACATCAAATTCAAACTAATGCCGCCCTTTCCGTTGCTGATATTGCCGATAGCGTTGGCTTATCTTCCTCCCCCTGTTGGCGCCGCATCAAACGCATGGAAGAGATAGGTATCATAAAACAGCGCGTTACAATACTGGACAGAAAGAAACTCGGTCTGGACTTCGAAGTTTTCGTCGCGGTCAAACTGGCCCTGCCTAATAAGGTCAATATGGAAAAATTTGAAAACGCCGTCGGCCGCATGCCTGAAGTTGTCCAATGCGCGACCGTCACAGGGGCTGTCGATTTCATGCTCCGTGTCGTCACCAAAGACATGCATAGCTATGAGGATTTCCTCCGCGAAGTGCTGTTATCCATAGACCTTATATCCGATGTTCAAAGCCGCATCGTTCTACGGCAAAGCAAAGACAGCTATGCCATCCCGCTAAATTTGATCAGCAACTCTGTCCCGAGGTTGTAGTTGCTGATTTCAGGCAAGTTGCCGAAACTTTCAATCATTGATTGACAGATATTATAGCAAAGAATGACACATATTGCTTAGTTCCTAATGTCTCCTTTGAGAGCAAGGGCGGACATTAGAATAACGGCTTAAACCGCCCA
>CAYYMI010000036.1:0-28139 GCA_964472905.1 uncultured Hellea sp.
ACTAGCTAACTTACTTTTGGTATTCCTTCGGGAAGCCGCCCTCGCGGACTGTCTTCTTGTAGGCAGGTTGCCGCCCGCCAACCCAACCTGCATTGGTTATAGGCTTGGAGGGTAAGAACTTTGGGGTTTCATTTTAAAAAACCCGACTCTGTTGGCAGGATAAATGTGCCTAGTTTTTCGCGCTCTGACTCAGAGCGCTCATAAAGGCCTCAACCTGCTTCTTATCTGTCGCCCATGAGGTGACGAGGCGCAGAACTGTGTGATCGGTGTCTGCTTTTTCCCAATGATAAAATTTAAAACTTTGTTCCAATTTTTTGATAAGAGTGTTCGGCAAAATTGGAAATATCTGATTAGTTTCGGTTTTGCTCGCTAAGGCATGGCCGTTTTCGATAATAGCTTTCGAGATTTTTTGTGCCAGATCATTTGCATGTCTTGAGCCTTCAAAATAAAGATCGGATTTAAACAACTCTCGAAATTGAAGACCTAAAAGCCTGCCTTTCGCTAAAAGCGCGCCGCGCTGTTTGATATGAAAGGCGAAGTCTTTGGCAAGCTCTGCTCGGCTTAAAATAATGGCTTCTCCGATAAGGGCTCCGGCTTTGGTGCCGCCCAGCCAAAACAAATCTGTCAAGGCCGCGATATCTTTCAGGGCAAGGTCATTGTCAGGCGCAGATAAAGCCGCGCTCAGGCGAGCGCCATCCATGAAAAGTAATAGATCATGCTTTCGGCAGATTTGAGATAAAGCCGTTAGCTCGGATTTTGAATAAAACCGTCCTGTTTCTGTGGCGTTAGAGATATACACAAGCTTGGGCCGTGCCATATGCGGAAAATGGCTATTGTCACCCAACGCCGCTTCAATGTCTTTGGGGGTTAGTTTCCCGTCTATGGAGGGGACAGCAATAATTTTATGTCCCGTTGCTTCAATCGCGCCTGTTTCGCGCTGGACGATGTGACCTGTCTGGGCCGAAATAACCGCTTCATGGGGCCGAAGCGCCGCCGCAATCATGATAAGATTTGCGAGAGTTCCCCCAGCCACGAAAAATATAGAGGCCTCGGGATTATCAAGATGTTTATGAATTAAGGCCTTGGCCTCAACGGAATAATCATCGGCGCCATATGCCGTTTGTTGCTCAAGATTAGTGTCGGCCAGAGCGTCTAAGATGCTGGGATGGCATCCTTCGCTATAATCATCTAAAAAACTATATTTTGACATGCTCTATACGAGCATAATCAACCGCTATTTGTCTAACTAAAAAGCGCCTTGCGTAATGTCTTGATAGATACGGTTTTCATGGGAATTACCGTTACGGCGCGCGCGATAGACATTCATATTTTCGAGAACACGCTGCACATAATTTCGTGTTTCGGAAAAGGGGATGCTTTCAATCCAATCAATAGGGTCAACTGAACTTGATCTCGGGTCGCCATATTTCTGGATCCATTGTTTGGATCTATGCGGGCCAGCATTATAGGAGGTGGCGGCGAGGATATAGGAGCCATCAAATTGATCGAGTAGATCATGTAAATGATGAGCCCCGAGTTTGGCGCTATAATCATTATCCGCTGTCAGACGTCCTACTGAATAAGGAATGCGGTGTTTACGGGCAGTGGCCTTGGCTGTGCTATTGATCATTTGCATCATGCCATAAGCTTTGGCGCTGCTCACGACATTGCCTTCAAATTCGCTCTCTTGGCGCGCAATGGCGTAGACAAATGGGATGTCGAATTTAGACGGAAGAGACTCGATCTCTAGCACAATAGGATAGCCTGAATCGGTCAGCATGGTTTGAAATCTTGACGCTTGTTTTGCGGCCCTGACGGAAGGTCGCATATAGCCATATTCCCTTGAGAGCTGCGAAAGAAGCGAGAGCTGTCTTTGGTCAGTCACCTTGTCATCCATATGAAACGCAAAGGTAGAGAAATATCGTTCTTCTCTTATTTCGCCTAATAAATGCATGGCCCGCACACGTGGGTCACTTTCAAAACCGGGCTTAATATCTTCTGTATTCGCTTCCGGCGGGAGGTAAACTTGTGACCGTTGTCCATTGGCCTTAATGGAGGCGAGTTGTCCGTAATAGGTATTGGGATAACTCGCAGCCTCTGAATAATAAGCGCGGGCATTGCCATCTCCCAAAGTCTCAGCAGCGCGCGCTTGCCAATAGGCGGCCCGGCTGAGAGAGACTGGCGTTGTGACACCATTTTTGAGTGTTTGAAAATGCTGCAAAGCTTTTCGGGGTTGTTGCAATTTCGTGAGCGCAAGCCATCCTGCTAGAAATTCAGCTGCTGCAAAGCCTTCCCCGCGGCTCATGCCATGATTGAGAGTCATTTTATAAGCATCGGCATATTTTTTCTTCTCAATCGCCCAATAGATCATAATACGTTTTTCGCGCCAAAGCGCCTTTTGCCCATCATAGGTGACGGGGGCAGATTGAATTTGGGTATAAACGGGTAGGGCGTATTCTTTCGTTTTCTTCTTCCGTCTCCATTTCGCGCGCTCAAAAAGAAGTCCGGGGTCTGTTTTTAAATGGCTAGGGACTGATCTAATCGCCGCGTCCATACCCGACCGATTACTGGCGGTGCGGATACGAGCATTCATAAGTTTGCGGTTGGCACTATCCATATGAGGGAGCAGGGCTTCAGCTTTGCTATGATGGCTTCGGCCAAGCCATATTAAATGATCGGCGCGGGCGGCGTGATCGGCTTGTGTCAATTTACTGCGGTAGAGTTTGAATATATCTTGCTGACGTTTTCGGGTTAGTTTTGACTCACGCCAAGCTAGGCGTAACCATTTATCGCCGCTGACTTTATCACCTAGGCGGTAATAGGCACGCGCTAAAGCGGCGCGGCCTTCGCCTGATACAGGTTCATGTCCTGTAAACCAGGCTATGGTTTTTCGCGCAGACAAAGGTTTATCGAATAGTTTTTTTTCAGCCTTGGATTTAATCGAGGTCATGCGCGGCCAATTCGACAGGTTTTGAACAACATAGGATAAATCGTCTAATGAAGCGTTGGGATTTCTCGCCGCCCTGAGCCACCGTAATGTATCTGTTGCGATGGGGTCATTCAAATTTCGAATATTTTGATTAAGTTCTGTCCATCTCCCGCGTTTCGCAGCGCTAACCCCTTTGCGAAACCGTTGAGCATCTTTGTCGGATAAATATTGTGAAGCATTGGGCGCAGGAGGTTTAAGGCGCGGCGATGGAATTTCAGCATGGGCTGGCGTTGCCACAATCAATGACAGGCCGATGCAAAGAATCAAAAATAGACTTGGAATAAACCGAATAGCTAGTTTTTGAGCAGTGAATCTGACAGTTTCCATGGTCTTACCCTAAGGTCTCGCTTGCAAGGGGCAAGAAAAGAACGCAAATAGGCGCCAATACTGACATAGTTTTAATCCAAATCTTAAACGTGTCTATGACCTATAAGAAAGCGCATTATGATTAAAGGTTCAATAACAGCTCTGGTGACTCCGTTTAAAGATGGCGGTGTTGATGAGAAAGCCTTTCAAGATTTTATTGAATGGCAAATTGAAAATGGCATCCACGGCCTTGTCCCCTGTGGAACAACGGGCGAGACACCCACATTAACCGATACCGAGCATAAGCGTGTCATCGAATTATGCGTGGAAGCCGCTAATGGGCGCGTACCCGTCATTGCGGGTGCTGGGTCTAATGAGACAACGGTCTCTATTGCTTACGCTAAAAAAGCTAAATCGGTTGGCGCCGATGCCGCTCTTGTCGTGACACCTTATTATAATAAGCCAAGCCAAGAGGGCATATATCAACATTTTAAAGCCATATCTGAAGCGGTAGATATTCCGATTGTTGTATATAATGTTCCAAGCCGGAGCGTGGTTGATATCACAAATGACACAATGGGGCGTCTGGCAACATTGCCAACAGTGATTGGCTGTAAGGATGCAACGGGTGATATTTCTCGTGTTAGCGGCCTTATTGATAGGTGCGGTGAAGATTTTATCCAGCTTTCCGGCGATGATCCGACATCATTGGGCCATGCCGTTCATGGCGGAAAGGGGTGTATTTCGGTCGGATCGAATATTGCCCCAAAACAATATGCAGAGTTTCATAACGCTCTAATCGCGAAAGATTTTGTCAAAGCGCAGACCCTTAATCACACTTTAGATCGCCTGCATAAAGATCTTTTCCTATGTCCAAGTCCGGCTCCCACGAAATATGCACTGAATTTATTAGGTAAGATGAGCTCGGATGTGAGGTTGCCGATGACAGCTTGCGTTGAGTCGACGAAAGAGGCTGTGACATCAGCGATGAAACGCGCAGGCGTCTCTTTTTAGATATGGCTTCTTTTTAGTCATGGCCGGGCCTAAAAAGGCAGACCCAAATAATAAGACAATCGCTGAAAATCGCCGCGCGCGGTTTAATTATACGGTTGAAGAAACCTTCGAAGCAGGCATTGTTTTAGTCGGGACCGAAGTCAAAGCTCTACGTGAAGGCCAGGCCAATATCGCCGAGAGTTACGCAGCGATTGAAAATGAAGAGTTAATGCTCATCAATGCTAATATCCCGATATATGCGCCGGCAAGCCAGTTTAACCATTTGCCCACGCGCCCGCGAAAACTTCTGATGAAGCGCCGAGAGCTGAATAAGCTTATGGCTGAAACTCAGCGCAAGGGCAGAACGATTGTCCCGCTGAAAATGTATTTCAACGACAAAGGTAGAGTCAAAATTTTAGTTGGTGTCGCCACAGGTAAAGATAATCGAGACAAGCGTGATACAGTTAAAAAACGTGATTGGCAGCGTGATAAAGCCCGAATTATGCGTGAAAAAGGGTAGTCAAATTATCATCACATAAGCGTGTTAAGTTGTGTGGTGCACATCAATTCAGAATAGATATATGCCTCTCTCAATATTTAATTTGAGAGACTCATCATGAAGAAAACATCCACATCTCTTGCGCTCTTGGCTTTAGCCTCGTTAATCTCAGCGCCGAGTGCTCACGCTGGTATATTTGACTTTGATCCGGCAAAAGGCGGTGTTTATGTGTCCGGTTTTGTTGGCGGTGGTTTTCCGTCAGATGCAACTTTTAACGGAGAGCAAGCCCCCGAAGAGGGAGTTCCCGGCACGGCAGGTGCACTCGCAGATATTGACGCGGAAATTGGTAGTGACGCGTTTTACGGTGCGTCGGTTGGCGCGAAACTCCCCTTCAAATATTGGAAATACTTTCAACCCCGCCTTGAGGTTGAGGTGAGTTATCTGGAAAATGATGTAGAGGGCGGAAGCTTTAATGGTGGCAATCAAAATTTTAGTGGCTTTCAATCAACATTATTTGTCACTTTGAATAATTATTCAGATATAATCTGGGACGAAAATCAAAAAATCATTCCTTATTTTGGAGGTGGCATTGGTGCAGGTGTTGTTGATAACGGCATTCTATATGCGCCGACGACAGCCACAGCCCCAACATTTGGCGTTATTGGTGAAAATACAGGAATTGCCACGATTACATCTTTGGGTGTTACGGCTAAAATCACAGACAAACTCGATCTCTATACAGAGGGTCGATATTATAAAATCTATGGAGTCGACGTAGAGCGCCGTTTTATTGCTGATGGGAATGATGGGTTTAGTGCTAATGTTGATGATGATCCAAGCGGGTTCACGCTTACAGTTGGAACACGCTACAATTTCTAATGATAAACCCTGTTATTCGGGCGTGTTTATATAGGCTCGAATATCCGCAAAAACTTTGTAAAACATTTCTTCGGTCAGGCGTTTGGTGTTGGTGTTATACCGTGAGCAGTGATAGCTGGAATAAAGCCGTCCTCCGCCCTCAAGATCATAAATTTTGTGATGTCCGAATGGATAATCTCTGAGCCGAAGCCCCATGGCGCGAACTGTATTATCATGACTGATTTTACCCAGACACAAAATAGCTTTGATTGATGTCAGAGAATTTATTTGATCGGTGAGAAAAGGACGGCACGCCGCACATTCCGCGCCGACGGGTTTGTTTTGCGGCGGTACACACCTAACGGCATTGGTTATCATCGCGCCTTTTAAGATCAGTCCGTCATCAGAAGTTCCGCCATATGTGCCTTCGCTAAATCCATATTCATCGATAGCCGCATATAGAAGATCACCCGCCCAGTCCCCTGTAAAGGGGCGGCCCGTTTGGTTCGCCCCGTGCATACCCGGAGCGAGACCTACGATTAGTAATTTAGGGGCAGAGTCGCCAAAACTAGGAACGGGGGCGTTATGATAACTTGGCAGTTCTTGGCGTTTCTCAAGCAGAAAATTTCGTAGCCGCGGGCATAAATCGCAATCTCTATGCGGTTCTTGAAATCCCATCAGTCGTCACCCTCATTCTCACCTGATTTAGGCCGTCCAAATAATTTATCCATATCCGATATCTCAATAAAGGCATCACATTGGCGGCGGAGTTCATCGGCGAGCATGGGCGGTTTAGATCGCATGGTTGAGACCACAGTAACACGCGTGCCTTGTTTTTGTATGGCTTCAACAGGCGCGCGAAAATCTCCATCACCTGTGAAGAGTATAAGATGATCGATATGAGGCGATAATTGTAACATATCGACAATCATTTCGGCGTCCATATTGCCCTTGGTACGGCGGCGACCCTCCCTATCAACCTGTGATTTGGCGGGCTTGGTAATGCAGTGATAGCCATTATAATCCAGCCAATCCACAAGAGGGCGGATGGGAGAAAAATCGGCCTCTTCAACAAGGGCAGTATAGTAATTGGCCCGAATAAGCCGACCTTTGCCGCGAAACAAATCAAGCATTTTTTTATAATCAATATCGAAATCAAGATGCTTGACGGTGGAATAGAGGTTTGACCCGTCAATAAAGATCGCTATGCGTTCATCAGGATAAAAAGCCATGGGGCGCCTTAATTAGAAAATAGGTTTGGTCTTAAAAGGTATAAAATATGAAGCCCATCTATATTGCCTTTGGCGCGAACCTGTCCAATCCCAAATTGACTTTTACCGCAGCGATGCGCGCGCTCGAAGATCGCGGCGTCGTAATCCAGAAAATGTCTGGGCTCTGGCAAAGTCCGGCCTGGCCTGCGGGCAGTCACCAGCCCGACTATATTAATGCCTGTGCTGAAGTTGATTATGAGGGTAACGCGCGGCAGCTTTTGAATATATTACATAAAGTAGAAGTAGAATTTGGGCGGGAACGCAGCGTTAAGAACGCAGCCCGTACCTTGGACCTCGATTTGCTTGATTTTCGGGGCCAAATTATAACAGAGCAGGGCGGGGGCATGATAATTCCACACCCTCGTATGCTCTCTCGGGGCTTTGTTTTATTTCCACTCTCGGAGATTGCCCCAAATTGGCGTGATCCTTCACATGGCGAGCATCTGTGGGATTGGATTTCACGGTTGCCTTTGGCTGATGTTGAGTCCTTGGAAAACCTTACTTGCTGAATCTAAATATTGGGGCGTAACAATTTATTGACATTTTAGCGTGTATAGGTAATACTACCTATAAGGAACGGGGCAATCAGATCGGAGCGCAGTTAGACACCGGTTCACGTCGTGAATTCGGTGTCTTTGTTATATTCCTCTCCTAATCTCTAATTTGTCCCTAGAATTTGTTTTTGACTTATGGTCAAAGGTGGAAATAAATGTGCTTTGGGGGCTTATAAAAGGACACGTCAGGCATGTCAGAACAGGTAACGTCTCCGCAAAACCCTTTGCGATTGGCTGCTTTGCGCGAGTTGAATATTCTCGATACTGAGACCGAGAAAGTTTATGATGATATCACCAAATTAACGGCAGATCTTTGTGAAACGCCTATATGCTTAATCAGCTTAGTAGAAGAAGATCGGCAATGGTTCAAATCCGAGGTCGGGTTAGGGATTTGTGAGACGCCCATTGAGCAATCCATTTGCGCCCATGCGATTACGCAAAATGATTTCCTTGAAATCAGTGATACACATCTTGATTCTCGAACACAAAGTAATAGCCTATGTCAGGGCGATAAACCCATACGCTTTTATGCTGGGGCTATACTCAGAACTTTGGAAGGATGGCCGTTGGGGACATTGTGTGTTCTCGACTATAAACCCCGTCAGATGAGCGATATTCAGCGCCGTATTTTAGACGTTCACGCCAAGAGCGTGACCCGTCAATTAGAATTGACAAAGGCGCTTATTCAAAAAGTTGGAAGTCGGTCAGAGGGCGAGAGTGATCAATTATTATCTGAAGAGGAAAAAAAATTAAGGCAAACAACGCGTGCGCGATTTGAAACCCTGACGCGGCGCGAGAAAGAAGTCTTAGGGTTGATAGCGGGACATTCATCAAGTCTGAACAGCAAACAAATCGCGCGGGAGCTTAATATTAGTTTCCGGACTGTGCACCACCACAGGGCGAGTATCATGTTAAAAATGAAAGTGGATTCTGTAGCTGAACTTATAGCGGTGAGTTTAAAAGCCAGAATATTTTAATAGGTAAAATTGCCTAGGTAATGATGCGGGTATATTTTTTATAAATTTTCGATAATGATGATTCTATCAGATGGAACACTGCGCCCCGTTCCAGATGTTTAGCCTGGCACTGGTGGAGTGCCAGGCTTTTTCATGCCGATGATACGCATTAAAGCGGCTTGCATCACGTTCAAAACTTGCCTATATAGCGGCTCGAATTCAGGCGGCCTTAGTCCGCCTTTTAGTATTGGAGAGCCCTATGGCCCGCGTTACCGTTGAAGACTGTATTGAAAAAGTCGATAACCGCTTTGATTTGGTTTTATTAGCGGCGCACCGCTCCAGAAATATTTCCGCTGGCTCAGCTCTAACAATCGATCGTGATAATGATAAGACACCCGTCGTGTCCTTACGCGAATTAGCGAATGAAACATTAGATCTTGATGATTTACGCGAAAGTCTTGTTGTCGGTCTTCAGCGCGTTATCACCGATGATGATATGCCTGATGAAGTCGAAGAGGCACCACTATTAGGTATTGAACACGGTGAAGCCCAGCCGCCTGCAGAGATGTCAGAGCAAGATTTGCTGCGTGCGCTTCAAAGTGACCGCGATAATGATAATTCAAGCAGGTTCTAAGAACGGTCATTTCGTTCTAAGTCAAGAATTTATAAGCCGCCGTAAAAGGCGGTTTTTTTATAGCTGATATTGTCAAAACCCCCTATATCCATGGTGTGAACAAGCCTGCAAATATCAAATCGGCCCTGCCGAGTAAGGGACAGACTTATCTGCGCCAATTTGAATTAGTGGATTTAGTACGGGCTTATGATCCTTCTGTTGATGAAGCTTTACTGAATAAAGCCTATATTTTTTCTGTTAAGGCTCATGGCTCTCAAATGCGCCATTCAGGGGATCCGTATTACGCGCACCCTATTCAAGTGGCTGGGATATTAGCGGGATTACACCTTGATGTGGCCAGCATATGCACGGCGCTTTTGCATGATGTGCTTGAGGATACAGATACGAGCTTTGAAGATTTGGCCCGAGAATTTACGCCAGAAATAGCTCAATTAGTTCAAGGCGTGACCAAACTTGGGAATTTAGAGCTCTCACCCAATGCAACGCGCGAGACAGCGCAGGCTGAGAATTTTCAAAAATTTGTGCTTGCCATGAGTAAAGATGTAAGGGTGTTGCTCGTTAAAATGTGTGACCGTCTTCATAATATGCGCACATTGCATTTTCACCCCAAAGCAGAATCGCGCGAACGTATAGCGCGAGAAACGCTCGAAATTTATGCCCCATTGGCGCGGCGCGTAGGTGTCGATCAAATTTGTTCTGAACTAGAAGATTTATCTTTTCGTCACCTAAATCCATCAGCTTTTGAGAGTATCACAAAACGGCTCGAAGCGTGGAGGTCTGACCAAAAACTTGCGATATCAGACATGTCGATTGCCCTTCGCGATCTTATGGAAGATACACAAATTAACGCCCGTATATATGGCCGCGAGAAACGTGCCTATGCAATTTGGCGAAAGCTTCAACGCCAAGGTATTTCTTTTGATGATGTCGCTGATATTTTCGCCTTTCGTTTAATTGTTACAAATCCAGAGGATTGCTACCGTGTTCTTGGCGTTCTCCACCGGGTTTATAGATGCGTGCCAGGCAGGTTTAGGGATTTTATTTCAGTCCCAAAACCAAATGGCTACCGGTCTTTGCAAACGACCATATTGTCTGATGATAATCGCCGCGTAGAAATTCAGATTCGCACTGAACGCATGGAAGATGTTGCTGAACGCGGCGTGGCGGCTCATTGGGCTTACAAAGACAATAGCTATGCTTATGATCCTGAGATGGCCAAGGCTAGCGGGGGCGATCCGCTTCGGCGTATTCGTCCGTTGGTTGAAATGATGGAACAAAGCGGGGATGCGGACGAGTTTTTGGAACATGCCAAATTGGAAATGTTCACCGACCAGGTTTTTACCTTCACGCCCAAGGGCGATTTAATAGCCTTGCCGCGCGGTGCAACCCCAATAGATTTTGCTTATGCCGTCCATACTAAAATCGGGGATACTTGTATTGGCGCGATTATTAATGGCCGCGAAGTTCCGCTTCGAACGCGGCTTGGCAATGGTGATGTCGTCAAGGTTATTCGCGGTGGTCAGCCAGAAGCGCAGAAAGATTGGGAAAATATGGTCGTGACGGGTAAAGCCCGCTCGGCACTGCGCCGCCTAACGCGTGAAGGTGAGGCCGATGAATTTCGCCGTATCGGAACCATGTTGGCAGATCATGCCTTTGCGCGTGAGAGTAAAGACTTTAGTGAAAGCGCACTAACAGACGCGCTTAAGCGTCTGGGCTATGATGAAGCAGACGCTCTTTATGAAGGTTTAGGCCGAGGCGATCTATCCATCCGAAAATTTATGAATGCTGTTTTCCCCGGACGAGATAGCACAAAAGCGATTGCAGATTATTCCAGACGGGACATTATTGATGATAATACGGCCCGTTTATATGTTAAAGGTGAGGGTTTACGCAGTGGGGTCTCCATGCATTTAGCCAGTTGTTGTTCTCCTATACCCGGGGACCGAATTGTGGGTTATCAATCTATTGGCCGTGGTGTCGATATTCATACAATCGATTGCGAAACTTTGGCAGGGCTCGAAGATAATCAAGATCGCTGGCTTGATCTTGGCTGGCGGCGTGCGGCGGCGCAAACAGCTTCAAAAGGCCGTATTAGCATAACAGTAGAGCATATTCCCGGAGCTTTGGCAGATGTGACGAAAATCGTCGGCGAAGCGCTTGGTAATATCACGAATATTAAAACCATGTCCCGGAGTTCGACGTTCTTTGATATGGTCCTGGATGTTGAAGTTACGGATAATCGGCATTTAATACAAATTCTTGCGGCTCTGCGGGCAAGTGCCTATGTGGTCTCTGCAAAACGGACTCGCGCTGAGTCGTAAATGAAAACTGGAATACCTCATGAATACAGATGAAGTTTTAGACGTTTTTCGAGAAGCGGGAGCGTTGCTTGAGGGGCATTTTATTTTGTCGTCAGGCCGGCGCAGTTCTGTCTTTTTACAAAAAGCCCTCATTTTTAAAAACCCTGTTTTAACATCAAAACTTTGCAAAGCTTTGGCTGATAAAGTGAGAGCGACCTTGGATGTCCAGCCCGATATCATTGTGGCGCCGGCTATGGGCGGGGTTATTCCGGGCTATGAAACGGCGCGTCATATGGGACTTGAGTCGATTTTTGTAGAACGGGAAGAGGGTGAATTTACCTTACGCCGAGGCTTTACATTAAAAACAAATCAAAAAGTTCTAATGGTTGAAGATATTGTGACAACAGGGTTGTCGTCTCGTGAATGTATTGCATCCATGAACAAAACGGGCGCAAATGTTATTGCAGGCGCGTGTTTGTTTGACCGTTCAAACGGTACGGCTGATATTGGCGTACCTTTGGTGAGTTTGGCTGCGCGAAAATTCCCGGATTATGATCCAGATGACCTTCCTGAAAATCTTGCGAAATTACCTGCGATAAAACCTGGCAGTCGAGGCCTTAAGTAATGCCTAAAGCCTTACCGCGTTTGGGAGTTAATATTGATCATATTGCGACCATAAGAAATGCGCGGGGCGGAGAACACCCTGACCCTGTTGCAGGCGCCTGGGCGGCGATACAAGCGGGGGCTGACGGGATTACGGCGCATTTACGTGAAGACCGTCGCCACATACGCGATGATGATATGGAAAGGTTACAGGCCTTATGTGACAGTGAAAATATTCCGCTGAATATGGAAATGGCTGCGACTGATGAGATGCGTGATATTGCGCTGCGACTTAATCCAAAAGCCGTGTGTATTGTTCCCGAACGGCGTGAAGAACGTACAACAGAAGGCGGGCTTGATGTTGCAGGTCAACATAACCGACTCGTCCCAATCATTAGAGCTTTAAATGATGCGGGGTCTCGCGTGTCTCTTTTTATCGAAGCTGTTACACATCAAATACAGGCCGCGGCTCGCACGGATGCCAAAGTTGTCGAGTTTCATACCGGCGCTTACGCCCATGCACTCGACGAGGAAGATCAAAAATTAGCTGATGAAATTTTAACAAGTTTGAAAGCTGGCGCAAAACTCGCCCATTCATTGGGATTAGAAGTGCATTTCGGTCATGGATTGACATTTGATAATGTTGCCCCAATCGCGGCTATACCGGAGGGCATGGAGCTCAATATAGGACATTTTATTATTGGCGAAGCCGTCTTTCTCGGTTTAGAAGCTGTCATTTCAGAAATGCGAAGTTTGACATCAGAGGTTAGGGCGTCATGATTTTAGGGATTGGGACTGATATTTGCGATATTACGCGTATTGAAGAGATGATTGAAAAATTTGGCCAACGGTTTTTAGATAAAACGTTCACTTCGCATGAGCAATCATATTGCGAACCAAAATCCAGTAAAGGGTCGTCATATGCCAAGCGATTTGCGGCTAAAGAAGCTGTAGCCAAAGCCCTCGCAACGACTAATTCCGGGGCATTGTCATGGACAGATGTTGAGGTCAAAAATGATCCATCTGGCCGTCCGAGCGTTACCTTACACGGCGGAGCCTTACAGCGATTAAACGCCAAAACACCCAATGGACATGAGGCGCGAGTTTATCTAAGCCTGTCAGATGATTATCCTTATGCAACGGCCTATGCGATAATCGAAGCACATAAGACTTAAAACATATGGCGAAAAAAAAGAGCGTACCGGGTAATCCCCTGTTTGAAACGATTTCGACAATCGTTTGGGCGTTAGCAATTGCCTTGGTTCTAAGGACATTTTTATTCCAACCGTTTCATATCCCGTCGGGGTCTATGTTACCAGGTTTGGTAAAGGGTGATTATATCATCACGACAAAATATTCGCTTGGGTATGGCCGTCATGCGGCCACGCCTTTGCCATTTCCTGTTAAAAAGGGACGTTTATTTGAACGAGAGCCTGAAAGAGGAGATGTCCTTGTTTTTCGTCCTGAAGGACAGACTAAAAACTTCATCAAGCGGCTCATTGGGTTGCCTGGGGATCAGGTTCAAATGAAAGATGGTAGGTTATTGATAAATGGAAGTGCTATTGCCGCCGAAAAAATTGGAGAAGAAAATTTTTCCAATCAATTTAATCGCAAAATATTAGCCGATATTTGGTCAGAGTCATTTGGAACTGATCAATCACACCTTATTTATGACACTCAAGAAAACGGCCCTGCGGATAATACAAGTGTTTATACGGTACCGGCAGGTCATTACTTTATGATGGGTGATAACCGAGACCATTCAGGGGATAGCAGGATGTCCGTTAGCGGCGGCGGCGCGGGTTATGTTCCGGCTGAAAATTTGATGGGAAAAGCAGAGTTTATTTTGCTATCCGTCAATAATGATTTTGCTCTTTTTAAACCGTGGACATGGGCCAATATGCGTGGCTCACGTTTTTTCAAAGCTATAAAATGAGCGTTAAATATCGTAGATTGGGGGGGTTAGAAGAGCGTATAGGTTATGTCTTTATGGATAAGGCTCTAGCGCTTAGAGCTTTAACCCATAGTTCCTTCGGGGATGGCCGCAAAGAGGTTCAAGACAATGAACGGTTAGAGTTTTTAGGAGATCGCGTTCTTGGCCTTCTGACAGCAGAAAAACTTTTTACATTAAGTCCAGGCGATGAAGGCGCGATGGCACGCCGTCTTAATGCACTTGTTCGCAAAGAAACATGCGCCCGTATTGCGCGCAGCTTAGGGGTTGGTGAGGCCCTTGAGATTTCTCCAAGTGAAGAAAAGCAAGGGGGGCGCGAAAAAGTTTCAATCTTAGGCGATGCCTGTGAAGCTTTACTGGCGGCGATTTATCTAGATGGCGGATTTGAGGCCGCTAAAATATTCTTTGAGACCCATTGGCAACAAGACCTTCAAACGGTGACAGCGGCGTCTATGAAGGACCCCAAAACAGCGTTACAAGAAAAAGCAGCAAGCCAGGGTGGAGAGCAACCTGTTTATTCTATTTTAGAACAATCAGGTCCTGATCACAGACCCCTTTTTGTGGTTGAAGTCGGCGTTAAGAATATTGGATCTGCTAAGGGCTCTGGAAAATCGAAAAAAGACGCAGAGCGTTACGCCGCGCTTCATCTTCTTGAAAATTGGCCTTCATGACTAACCGTGCAGGTTTCGTCGCCATAATAGGGGCCCCAAATGCAGGTAAGTCGACACTGACGAATGCTTTAGTCGGCGAAAAAGTATCTATTGTGACTCACAAGGTGCAGACAACGCGCTTTCAAGTTCGCGGTATTGCGATGTTAAAAACCGCCGCAAATGATGAGGCACAAGTCGTCTTGGTCGATACCCCAGGAATATTCGCCCCGAAAGAGACAGACCGCCTTGCAAAGTCAATGGTTCACGCGGCGTGGACTGGGGTTGGGGATTCTGACGCGATTGTTCATGTCGTCGACGCCCCAGCTCATCATCGCCATAAAAACGGCGAGGGGAGTGCACAAGACCGCCTCAGCGTTGAGGACACAGACCGTGTTATAGCGGGCCTAAAGCTTAGACAGCAAAACAAGGTCTTTTTAGCTCTTAATAAAATTGATGAAATTCCTCATGATTTACTGTTGGCGCAAATAGATGAGTTCAATCGTCAGGGCGTTTATACTGAAATATTTGTCGTTTCTGCCCTTAATTTAGATGGCGTTGATACGCTTTCAAAAACTTTAGCGGCGGCAATGCCCATGGGGCCTTTTCTTTACCCGCCTGATCAGGCGGCTGATATTCCGTCTCGCCTAATGGCCGCTGAAATTACACGTGAAAAACTGTTTCTACGATTACACGATGAACTTCCCTATGCATCAACAGTAGAGACTGAAAAATGGACTCGCCAAAAAAACGGCGACATTCGCATTGATCAAATTATTTATGTTAAGCGTGATAGCCAAAAACCAATCGTGCTGGGTAAAGGCGGAAAAACAATTAAAGATATTGGCGCGTCAGCTCGCCGCGATATGCAGGATTGGCTCGGTCAGAAAGTGCATCTGTTCATTTTTGTGAAAGTTCGAGATAATTGGCAGAATGATAAAGCCCGTTACGTTGAGAGTGGTTTAGAGTTTGATGTATGATGACTGTCTTTTTTAAAGATAACTAACCCTATGGATTGGGAGTCTGAAGGTTATATTTTATCCGTAAAGAAGCACGGCGAAACCTCCGCTATTATTGATGTCTTCACGCCAGATAAAGGACGTCATTTGGGATTAGTTCGCGGCGGCGTTAGTCGTCGCTCCCGTCCGGTTTTACAACCTGGTAATAAGGTCAAAGTTGCTTGGCGTGGACGTTTATCCGAACATTTAGGCGCTTACACAGTCGAAGCCCTCTCTGCTCGGGCGGCAGAGTTGATGGATGATCGTTTATCCTTATCTGGGCTTAATGCCATTTGCGCTGTAGCGCGAGAGTGCTTGCCCGAGAGAGAACCGCATATAGATGTTTACAGCGCACTTGAGGTTCTGATCGAAAATCTCCACGAACCTGAGATATGGCCCGCCTTATATGTTCGCTGGGAAGCTGGATTATTAACGGCTATGGGATATGGCCTCGATCTTAAAAGCTGCGCGGCAACAGGCGTGAATGATAATTTAACGCATGTTTCCCCGCGTTCGGGCCGTGCTGTCAGCGCGAGTGCGGCAGAGCCTTATAAAGATAAACTCTTAACGCTTCCGGGGTTTTTATTGGGGAGACCCTATGCTCCGCTTGCAGATGTAGCTGATGGTCTGAGCCTGACAGGCTACTTTTTAGAAACGCGCGTACAATGGGGCGTGAATAAAACACTGCCAGAAGCCAGAACCAGAATGATTGAGAGATTATTACGACCTAATTCTTAATTGGCGCATTTTTTGCTTATTTTAATCAATATATTTTATTCATTTAGATAATTAGTGGGACAAGTATGTTGAACGCTGTAAAAATAAGAGACGGGCATGATAATTTCTTCACGCCACTGCGCTTGTTATTCGCCAGTTTGGTCGTGATTGGTCATGCCTATGCGGTCGGGTTGCGTGATCCAATGTCAGAGCCTCAATTATTCTATCATTATACCTTTAGTTATCTTGCTGTGAATCTTTTCTTCATTGCGTCAGGGTTTTTGGTAACAAAATCAATGGTTTATAGGGGGGATGCCACTGATTTCGGTGTAGCACGTTTCTTACGTATCTATCCGGGGCTCTTTATTCACATGCTCTTTGTGATGTTCATCATAGGGACATTGTCCACGACATTGCCTTTATTAGAATATTTCACACATGTTGATTTTCTTAAACAACCCTTTGTCGTACTGAGTTTTATAAGCGCTCAAATGTGGCTTCCGGGGGCCTTTGAAGCCAATGCAGAACAGATGGCTTCTGCTCCATTATGGACACTTAGATACGAAATTCTTGCCTATATTGGCACAGCTATTGTTTTCGCGCTCGGTTTCATGAAGAAAAAATGGATGGTATTGGCACAATTCATTCTCCCCTCTATTGCTTGGGTTGTCGCGCAAGGCACGGGTCTTTTTGACGTCTTACCAGGGACATTCCAAAACCTGCTGCGTTTTGGTATTGCCTATGGTCTTGGGGCGACGATTTATGCCTATCGCGAGCGTCTTTCTTTTCATGCTTTAGGTATTCCGGTCATGATGTTATTGGCGGTTTTGACATCTAAATTTCAAGTTTTCGAAGTGACGATGAATTTGATGCTAGGCTATATGATTATGTGGGCCGCCTATGTAAAAGCCCCGAAACTAGATTTCTTGAAGAAGCTTAGTGATGTCTCGTATGGAGTTTATATCTATCATTGGTGTATCATGCAGTTACTCTTTTTATGGTTTCCAAATCTATCGGTTGCCGGGCTGTTCCTGATTACATTCCCTATTACCTACTGGCTTGCGACGCTGTCTTGGCATTTTGTTGAAAAGCCGATGTTGTCGAAGAAGAAGAGTTTAGCCCAAAGCCTACGTTTCGGCCGCAAGGCTTCGAAATATGATGAATCAGCGATGCTCTTAGATTAACTGAGCTTAGAAATGTATGGTGCGGTCATAAGCATCGAGTACTGCTTCATGCATCATTTCTGATAAGGTTGGATGTGGGAAAACAGTTTCCATCAGCTCATGCTCAGTGGTTTCTAGTTTTTGCGCAACTGTATAACCCTGAATAAGTTCAGTGACTTCAGCCCCGATCATATGAGCCCCTAAAAGCTCACCTGACTTGGTATCAAAGACAGTTTTGATCAGGCCTTCTGGTTCGCCAAGCGCAATAGCTTTTCCGTTGCCAATAAAGGGGAAGCGTCCGACTTTAATATCATATCCAGCCTCAATAGCTTGAGCTTCGGTATAACCGACGCTAGCCACTTGAGGATGGCAATATGTACATCCGGGTATCGCATTGGCATCAAGTGGATGTGGATTGCCGCCCGCGATTTTTTCAATACAGATGATACCTTCATGTGAAGCTTTGTGGGCAAGCCAAGGCGGAGTCGTAACATCACCAATTGCGTAAAGCCCTTTAACATCCGTAAAGCTATATTCATCAACTGTAATGTGGCTACGGTCTATTTTAACGCCGAGAGCCTCTAGGCCCATATCTTCGACATTACCAACGATACCTACAGCCAAGATAACACGGTCAAATTCAGCCGTTTCAGATTTACCTTTTGACGCCAGTGTTGCAGTGACGCCTTGAGCGCCCGCTTTTACGCTAGCTTGTGTTTCTGTTTTGATTGTAACACCACGCTTTTCAAAGGCTTTGCGAGCCATTTTCGATATTTCAGCATCCTCGGCAGGCAGTATACGGTCAACCATTTCAACAACTGTAACATCTGCGCCAAAGGCCGCGTAAAAGCTGGCGAATTCCATGCCTATCGCGCCAGATCCAATAACAAGAAGTTTCTTGGGCATTGTATCTGGAACCATAGCTTCGCGGGCTGTCCAGATGAATTTTCCATCGGGTTCCAAACCTGCTTGCGGGATTGTCCGCGCCCTCGCGCCTGTTGCGAGGATAACATGTTTGGCTGTGTAATCTGTACCATCGACAATGACTGTGGGGGCGTCTTGTCCTGCTTTTAGCGTGGCAAAGCCTGCAATGACCGTGACTTTGTTTTTCTTCATCAAATGCTTAATACCGCCAGAGAGCTGACCTGCAATTTTGCGTGAACGGCCAACAATGGCTTTGAGATCAAATTGCGGAGAGGCAGACAAGCCGTAATCAGACGCGTGCTGCATGTTATGATAAATTTCAGCAGATCGGAGTAGGGCTTTGGTTGGGATACAGCCCCAATTCAAGCACACGCCGCCTAGGTCTTCTTTTTCAACGATGGCTGTTTTAAAACCGAGTTGGGACGCGCGAATAGCTGTTACATATCCTCCAGGACCAGAGCCAATGATGATAACGTCGAAGGATGTTTCGGACATGAAATAACCTGTAAAAAGATACGATAAAAGTCACGCACACCTATACAGCTATCACATCAATTTTGAACCTCTAATATGCGGCGGCTTGCCTTCTTTATTGCATGTCTTTGGACTGAGTTTCTTCAGGCACGATTAAAGCCTCAATGACTTGCAGGCGCATAACATCCCGCAGGGCATCGACTTCAAGGTCTTCTAAAATGGCAAAGGCCTTTTTTGCTTGTCCGGCCTTGGCAAAGGCGACAGCCATACGGTTACGGGCTGTATCGCGAAGTTCGACCTGCTCAATTTTACACAGTGCCATCTTAGCCGTAGCTTTATCGCCATTATCTAAAGCATAGGAAACAAGGTCCAGATAAGCACGGTCGCGCAATTCTGGCATGCTGATTTTTTCCGCTTGTTCCATGATAAGTTGAGCCGTTTGTGATATATTTTTATTGGCTTTCATTTGGTGGTGTTCTTTAGAGCCGTGGCGCATTTCTTTGCGGATTTTGATTTTCTTACCATCTTTCATATCAATGATTTCAGGCATCTCGTTGCTATCAAATTCTTCATTGGTTTTGACTTTGATGCACATTTTTTTCTTATCGCCCTTATTTTCAGAAGAGCCGCTGCCATAGGATTTGTTTGTCTCTGATTTAGAGATATGCTTCTTTTTGACAATTTTCATAACCTTACCATCGCCCATATCTATGGTTTCGGTTTCAATAGTCGTTGTGCCATCATCATCTTTCATGATGTCGACTTCTATATTTTTGCTGTCACTTTCAGCCTCAACGGTATTTTCATCGCCTTCGCGAATAAATTCGCCATTGTGATTTTTCATAATGTCATGAAGCGTTACAGGGTCTTTGTTGGTGCCATCCTCGCTAACCCAAATGTTTTCAATTTGTTTCGCTCGAGTTTCGAAGCCTTTAGCTTCTGCGTCCATAATGTCTTCTTCCGTAAACAGCACGCTATCTATTTGTTGATCGACCATGGCATTTAATTCATTGCCATCCATTTTTTTAGGCTCTTCATCCATTTTTTCCATAGACATATCTTCCATAGACATATCTTCCATAGTTTCAGGCGTGTCTGATTGGGCTTCCGTTACCAACTCTTTCTCGGTTAGAACTTCTGCCTCTGATTTCAAATAACGGTCAATCCACTTGCGGGTTGGTTTTTCTTCAGATGTTGTTTCTGGTTCTGCTTTTGCCGCACTCTCTGACATGTTATCTTCAAGTTCAGCCATCATGTTATCTTCAAGTTCAGCCATCATTTCAATCGCGTCTTCCGCAACGACTTCGATATCTTCCTCTTTGGTTTCTTCTTCGTCTGAAGCTTCATCTTCTTGAAGCATAGTTTCGGCCATTTTGACCGAGGAAGATTTAGGGTCGATAAGATTATTATCCGTGGTTATAATACTCGGAATGTCCGAAGAGTTGTCTGATGAAGCAGTGGCTTTGTCAGAATGAGGATGATCGTCCTCAGACACTGTAGTTTCAGATTCTTTTGTTTCGGACATTTTATCCTTGGTCGTTTCGACCACATCAGTTGCCACCACCTCCGAAGTTTCTACCTTGGCTTTAGTTGAGATATGGCCGTCCACTCCGGTGCCGTAATAGACAACGCCGCCCGCTAATAGGGTGAGAACAGTTCCAGCGACTAATGATTTTACGAGCATATCCCAGCCCTCCACAAAGCTTAACTATTAGTTAACTATAGAATAAGGCCAGAAATGGGCAAGAATTCTCCCCAGAAAGGCGAGAAATTTTTACAGTTAGGACATTTTGCGCTTGTTAGTAACTTAGCCCTTAAAGCATCATCGTTATCGGAGTCTCGACATAGCGTTTGAAATGCTGGAGCCATTTAGCGCCTAAAGCGCCGTCAACTACGCGGTGATCACATGTCAGCGTTACGCTCATGACGGTAGCCACAGCAATGGCTCCGTCTTTAACAACGGGGCGAGGTCCGCCTGCGCCAACCGATAAAATCATGCCGTGAGGCTCATTGATGATGGAGCCGAAGGATTTAATGCCCATCATGCCCAAATTAGAGATAGAAAATGTCCCGCCTTGATATTCTTGTGGCTTGAGCTTGCGCTCACGGGCGCGTCCCGCCAAGTCTTTCATCTCAGAAGAAATTGTTGAAAGTCCTTTGTTTTCTGCCTGTCTGACGATTGGCGTGATTAATCCGCCATCAATGGCGACAGCAACGGCGACATCGGCGTTTTTATGCACCGCGATACCGTCTGGCGTATAGCTCGTATTGGCATCTGGCACATGTTTAAGGGCGAGGGCGCAGGCGCGGATGAGCATATCATTGATGCTGATTTTTATCCCTTCAGGTGCTTGAGCGTTGAGCTCTTTACGCATTTTCAGCAGCTCATCAATTTCACAATCAATATTGAGCGGGAAATCCGGCACATTGATATGAGACTCGGTCAAGCGCTTGGCGACAACTTTTTGAATGCCGTTAAGCGGAATGAGATCATAACTTCCGGCTTGAACGCCCATTTTGGTAAGATATTCAGCCCCTCCGCCTAGCGGCATGCCGAGGGCGGTGGATGTCGCCGCAGGAGCCGCCTGTGGCGCCGCGTGCGGGCTTGGCGCTGCTTTGGGGGTTCCGCCAGCTTTCGCGGCTTCAATATCAGCTTTGATAATCCGGCCATTTGTGCCTGTGCCTGAAATAGAGGCAAGGTCAAGGCCTGCTTCTTTTGCCAGTCGTTTTGCGAGAGGTGAGGCCTTAATGCGCTGAGCTGAAGAGGTTGATGGCGCGGCCTTAGGCGTAGCTTTTGGAGCTTCCGCTTTTGGGGCGGGCGCCTCAGGTGTAGCTTTTGCCGTTGGCTTAGGTGTGCCGCCAATGACGTAATTATCCATGACGCTAGCGTCTTCATCTTCTTCGAGTAGCACGGCAATGGGCGCGTTGACTTTCACGCCTTCAGAACCTTCGGCCACAAGAATTTTAGCGACAGTGCCTTCTTCAACAGCCTCGACTTCCATCGTGGCTTTATCGGTTTCTATCTCGGCCATGATATCCCCAGAGGAGACAGTATCGCCTTCTTTAATCAACCATTTGGACAAAGTGCCTTCTTCCATAGTGGGTGATAAGGCAGGCATGAGGATTTCAATGGGCATGATTAATCCTTATAACAAACTTTTTTAGCCGCGACGACAACATCTTCCGCGCCTGGCAAGCTCAGGGCCTCAAGGTTAGCCGCATAAGGCAGGGGCACATCAACTTGGAAGACGCGTTCGGGCGGGGCGTCCAGATAATCAAAAGCTTCTGCGACAACGCGGGAGGCGATTTCTGCACCTATACCGCTTTGGCCCCAGCCTTCTTCGGCGCAAACAATACGGTTAGTTTTCTTCACACTTTCAATCACTGTGTCACTATCAAGTGGTCGGATAGTGCGTAGGTCAATCACTTCGGCGTCAATGCCTTCACTTGCGAGGATCTCAGCGGCCTCCAAACAGCGCCCAACCATACGGCTATGGGAGACGAGGGTGACATCACTGCCTTCACGGCGGACTTTGGCTTTGCCAATGGGAACTAAGAAATCATCCATATCGGGAATTTCAAACATTTCACCGTACATGAGTTCATGTTCTAAAAAGACGACAGGATTAGGGTCGCGAATAGCGGCCTTTAGCAGCCCCTTGGCATCGGCAGCGTCATAAGGGGCGACGACTTTCAGGCCGGGGACATTGGCATACCAACTGGAATAATCATGTGAATGCTGCGCGCCAACACGAGCTGCCGCGCCGTTTGGACCGCGAAACACAATAGGACAGCGCATTTGACCGCCCGACATATATAGCGTCTTAGCGGCAGAATTGATAATATGATCAATGGCTTGCATGGCAAAGTTCCATGTCATGAATTCGACGATTGGGCGTAAACCGCCCATAGCGGCTCCGACGCCGATACCGGCAAAACCGTGTTCTGTAATGGGGGTATCAATCACGCGCTTATCGCCAAATTCTTGGAGGAGTTCACGTGTGACTTTATAGGCGCCTTGATATTCCGCGACTTCTTCGCCCATGACAAAAACTAATTCATCACGGCGCATCTCTTCGGCCATGGCATCACGAAGTGCATCGCGAACAGTGGTGTCGATCATTTTAATATTGGTCGGGATAGCGGGGTCTGGCTTGGCCGCTTTAGGAGCAGGAGCAACTGCCGCAGCTATAGGCGTAGCTTCGGGAGCAGGCGTGGCTGCTGGGACGGGGCTTGCGCTAGGCGCGCTGAGATCAGCCGCGCTCTCGCCATCTTCCAAGAGCTGTAAAATGACAGCGCCAACTTTTACGTTCTCGGAACCTTCAGGGACAAGAATTTTACCAACAATGCCTTCGTCAATAGACTCGACTTCCATCGTGGCTTTATCCGTTTCGATCTCAGCGAGGATATCCCCGGAAGAAACTGTATCGCCTACTTTAACCATCCATTTGGATAGCGTGCCTTCCTCCATGGTGGGAGATAAGGCGGGCATTTGAATATCAATCGACATAGTAGGGGTCTTTCGGAAGCTCTAAGCCTAAAATGGAAGTATCTGGAAGAAGATCATCAAGATGCCAATAACGGAGACAAACCAAACAATGGTGCGTAACCAGGCAACACCTATCCAATAAAGCGGGGCAAAAGCAGCTCTGCCCCAGAAGAATAAAGCCGCGCCTAATGCTGTTGAGGCGTTTAAATTATTTGTCTGAGCTGCAACAAGGACGAGCGGCGTAAATAAGACCATAGCTTCGATCATATTTTGGTTGGCGCGTTTGGCTCGGCCAATAAGGACAGTATCGTCTTTGAGGCTATCACGAGATCCAACAAGAGGCAGAATGCCTTGATAGACAATTCCCATAAGGGCTTGAACGCCAATCATAAGACCGAAGAGTAGGGCGCTCGCGACGAGATATTTTAGTTCAATAGGCATTAGGCACAATCCTTTCTCGGAAAGTTAGGGGTGATGGGATTACCTTGTTCGGAAAACGGCGTTTGAAAATCAAAGGCCTCGGGTGAGGGGCCATTAGCCCTAATCATATCAAGCTTGGCTTTGGCTTCATCCAAGGACGGAATATGACCGTCTTCAATCCACCATAAAACCATATGGTTCTTACGCATCGGATTAAACCAATCCTCTTTGCCTTGCATAACTTTGGCATGGGCCGTTTTATAGATAAATCCAAAGAGGTTTTCTATGCTTGCCCAAATCGACATATTGACGAGGGTATAATCACCTTCACCTTCCATCCGCAGCGATAGGGCGCCATCGGTGTCGTCATCATCAACCAAACGCCAGATAAAGCCAGGGGAGCGGTCAGCGAGCGCATTTATCACCTCAATACGTCCAGTAAATCCGCCCATACGGGCATCATCAGCATCGTAAAGCGCTTCGGCGATATTGAGTTGCGCTAGTTGCATCTAGGCCTCTAGCAGCACATCTGTGTAAAGCTCAGACGGATCCGGTTCAGGCGAATTTTGCGCAAATTCTGCACAGTCAGCGACAATGACTTTAATTTCTTTTCCAATGGTTTTGAAGTCATCATCATTTGCCCATTTTTCATCCAATAAACGTTGCTTGACCATTTCAATAGGGTCGCTCTCGGCCCGTGTTTTGGTGACTTCCTCGCGTGTACGATATTTGGCAGGATCAGACATGGAATGCCCCCGATAGCGGTAAGTATTCATTTCCAAAATCATCGGGCCCTTACCATCTCTGGCATGTTTAATTGCCTTTTTAGCCGCGTCCCTGACGGCAAGAACATTCATACCGTCGACTTGTATGCCTTCGATTTCAAAACTTGACCCGCGTTTATAAAGCTCAGTTTCAGCGGATGAGCGCACCACAGATGTCCCCATGGCATATTGATTGTTCTCGATGATAAAGACGACAGGGAGATCCCAAAGCTTGGCCATGTTAAAGGCTTCATAGACTTGTCCTTGATTGGACGCGCCATCTCCGAAAAAGGCGAGACTAACTTTATTATTACCCTTATATTTATTTGCCAGAGCCAACCCAGCTCCAATTGGGACTTGCGCGCCAACAATTCCATGTCCGCCGTAAAAGTGTTTTTCGGTGGAAAACATATGCATAGAGCCGCCCTTACCGCGAGAATAACCCCCAGAGCGTCCTGTTAGTTCGGCCATAACGCCGCGCGGAGACATATCGCAGGCCAGCATATGGGCGTGATCACGGTAACTCGTAATCATTTGATCACCCTCAACCATGCTAGCCTTGCACCCGATCACAACGGCTTCTTGTCCAATGTATAAATGGCAGAAACCAGCAATTTGCCCCATCCCGTAAAGCTGACCCGCTTTTTCTTCAAAGCGTCGAATTAAGAGCATATCCCTATAATATTTCAGAAGCTCACTTTTAGTCGCTTTGAGGGCTTTGCTTTTTTTGGATTTAGACGCAGATTTTTTGGCCGCCATAGTCGCGCTCTCTTAATATAATTCGTATACGAAATAAATGAGTATACTGGCAAATAATAAAGGGTAACTATGCTAGTTTTTAAGGTGTTTGGTCAAGCCAAATCGTCTTTTCTTTCGTTTGCGAAACAAATAACATTTCACGAGCTTTGATATCTAATTTATCAAGATCTAAGCCGTCGGCTTTCAGGGCATTCGCGCGGGCTTCGAGGGATTTCCGCTTTTCCGTCACGGCAGCGAGCTTGATTTCACTCCGCCGGATATCGCCTTCATAATCAACCCAGCGCATCAGGCCTTGAGAGCCGGAGAAGGCATGAAAAGCGAGATAGATATAAAGCGTAATAAGCGCGAAAATTGGCCATTTTTGACGGATATAACGCAAACGCTCCATGAGCTTTATTGGAACATTTATAGTTAGTATTGTGTTAAGAACTCGGCTGAAAGTTTACGGCTTGTGAAATACGCGTTAGGCACGCTCTGCCTTCTGGGCTTGGGAAAATCATATAATCATGCGCAAGGCCATGAGCGATGTCCACGATAGGAGTTGTTCCGGCGGCCTTCATTTTTTCAACTGATGTCATAATATCAGGATGAAGCAGATCTTTATCCCCTGTATAAACCCATATTGGGGGTAAAGAGGTGATATCTCCAAAAATAGGGCTGACCAAGGGATGATCTAGCCCTAATTCACCAGCATGGCGCTCGGCCGCGAGTAAAATTTTGCTCCCATCCAGAAGCTGTTCTTCAGGATGTTGAACCATGTCAGGGTGGGCCATGCGTAAATCAATCCACGGGGAGAGTAAAACAAGTTTGTCAGCAGGCGTTTTAGATTTGGCTAAGTCTTGCGCTAAAATCATCACCGCATTGGCGCCTGCCGAATCTCCCATTAATATGACGGTCTTAGGCTTATGCTTTTCTAGTGTTTCATCATAATGCGCGCGTATCCAGCTATGAGTTCCAGGCGCGTCTATATGGGGGTAGAGTGGATAATCGGGCGCAATGAGGCTGGCCCCTGATTGACGCGCAATTTCACCCATCATTGGAAAATGTAAGGGCGCAAAACCTGCAACATATCCACCGCCATGGGCGAAATAAATTAACGTGTCATGTCCAGCATAAGTCCAAACAGGCTCTCCTCGAAATTCTGACCGTGTGATACCATATTTTTTTTGTAATTTCTGATTGGGCGCCGCGGTTAAGCCTTTGCCTTTTTGGAACTGTTTAGCCAGAATTTTTCGGCCACCAATCAGTTTCAAGACATTAATGATCGTTCTGTGTTTTAAGCTAATGTGAGGCTTAGAATGAGGCATAGACCCCCACCATAAATTACAAGCTAGCTTTGTCTAGCGGATTAGCGGCCTTTGGGAAGAACGGCGCGGCCTGCATAATGGGCCATAGAACCGAGCTGTTCTTCAATCCGCAGAAGCTGATTATATTTGGCTAGCCGGTCAGAGCGAGCCAGAGACCCCGTTTTAATCTGCCCGCAATTGGTCGCCACAGCCAAATCCGCAATCGTCGTATCGGCTGTTTCGCCAGAACGGTGGCTCATCACAGCAGTAAAGCCCGCGCGGTGCGCCATATCCACAGCGTCGAGTGTCTCTGATAGAGTTCCGATTTGGTTGACTTTGACGAGGATAGAGTTCGCCGCTTTTTTCTCAATCCCTGTTTTCAGGCGCTTAGGGTTCGTCACAAAGAGATCATCGCCCACGAGCTGGCATGTGTCGCCGATCTTGGCGTTCAGCGCGACCCAGCCGTCCCAATCATCTTCGTCCATACCGTCTTCGATAGAGATAATGGGATAATTCGCAGCCAAATCCGCGAGATAATCGACGAATTGCGGTGAGGTCAGTTTTTTACCTTCGCCTTTAAGATTATAGACTTTGCCGTCATAAAACTCTGTCGAGGCTACATCCAGCGCGAGGAAGACATCTTTGCCGGGCTTATAGCCTGCGGCTTCGACGGCGCTCATAATATAATCCAGCGCTTTGGCGGAGGAGCCGATATTGGGCGCAAAACCGCCTTCATCACCGACATTGGTGTTCATCCCGTCAGCTTTGAGCTTGGATTTCAGCGCATGGAAAATCTCTGCCCCACAGCGCAAACCTTCCGAGAAGCTTTCCGCGCCAACGGGCATGACCATAAATTCCTGAACGTCGATAGGGTTATCTGCGTGCTCGCCGCCATTGATGATATTCATCATCGGGACGGGCAAAACACGAGCATTGGCCCCGCCAACATAGCGGTAGAGCGGGGTCTGCATAGAATCGGCCACGGCCTTAGCGAGAGCAAGCGAGACACCAAGGGTGGCATTTGCCCCGAGGCGGGCTTTATTCTCTGTGCCGTCAAGCTCGATGAGGAGTTGATCAATGCCGCGTTGGTTCTCGGCCTCAAGGCCATAAAGCGCGTCAGCAATTTCAGTATTGACGTTCAGAACTGCTTGGCGAACGCCTTTGCCGAGGTAGCGGGCTTTATCGCCATCGCGAAGCTCAACCGCTTCATGCGCGCCTGTTGACGCGCCAGAGGGCACAGCGTAGCGGCCAAATCCACCATCGGACAAGCGGACATCAACCTCGAGGGTGGGGTTTCCGCGGCTATCCAGGATTTCCCTGGCAAAAATCTCTTCAATCTCAACCATGGGGGCGTCTCCTCTAAGCGCTTGTTTTAATCTTTGGGGGTCAGAACCTGACGACCACGATACATCCCTGTTTTCAGGTCGATGTGGTGTTGACGACGAAGCTCACCGCTATCCTTGTCTTCAACGTAATTGACAGCCGACAGCTTGTCATGCGCGCGGCGCATACCCCGGCGTGAATTTGAAATTTTACTCTTTGGGACAGCCATCAGGGCCTCCATTTAACAATAACAAAGCGGCC